>CALIZI010000001.1 GCA_938028705.1 uncultured Saprospiraceae bacterium
CTACGGTGAAAAGTATGGGTAAGCGTAAAGTCCGGCTATCAAAGCTATAAGGTTTTCGGAAACCTTATAGCTTTTAGGTCAATTCCGAAGTTAAATATGAAAGAGAATTTAACCGACCCACACTTTTTACCGTAGTGCCAACTTTTTCAAGAAATACATCAAAGTTTAGAAAAATGCTTTGTTGAATGTAGCGAACCAATAGAAGCTATCTCATTTCAATATAATTATGATCCTTGTTTATCTTGCTTGTGCTGGAATAAAGGCGAATATGAAATCTACGACATTGAAAAGTACTTTGAAAAAGGAAATGTCATTTATGCTGATAGTGATGCTATCAGTATAAAAAAATGGATTCAACCCATTCAGATTTTTGAGGATAATGAGGCTTTTATGTATTTTTATATAGACGAATATGTCCAACTCAACAAAATGTATTATTGGAATATCTATGCCAATATTATTGATGCCATAAAGGAGTTCAATCAAAAATTAAAAGACACATATTACTATGCCAATGAATTTGATTGTGAACTTACATTTCTTATAAAAACATAAATACGCATGTATGGCTAAGATAGGAAATTATCAGGCACTTTGCAAGGCAGTAGCTCCGTACCGACGACTTCAGCCGTCGCAGGCATCGCCACTTGACGGCTGAAGTCGTCAGTACAGTAATCCTTACTATTCCAATATCAAAGTTGCCATTTACAACTTGGCAGACGACCCAAAACCACCCGGTTGCAAAAAACTCAAAGGTAAAACAGGTTAGAGAATCAGAGTAGCGAGCTATCGTATCATTTATCATATTTTTGATGATGAGCTAAGGGTGCATGTCATCAATGTCTGGCATCGGAAGGATATTCATGAGGATTAAATCAATATGAGAGAAGGGTACTTTTTGACGAGTTTTGTGCTTGCTGATTTTTCTCCCATTCTGCCAATGCAATCACCACCACCGGATGCCGGATGGGTCGGTGGTCATTTGTATCTTTGATGCTGCCATAAGCATTGAATTGATTTGCATGGCTAAGTGAAGTTAAGCACAGGGAGTCTTGCAAATAGGAAATGCAGCTAAAAATAAATGCGGCAGTTGGGCAGTAGCTTTTTGATTTTTTGTTTTTCTTCTTTGGAGAAATTATTAGCCCTCAAATCCAAAGATTGCAAGTTGCTTAATTGTCCGATTTCCGAAGGTAGCTCCGTCAATTCATTCGAACTCAAATACAAAGATTGCAAGTTGCTTAATTCTCCGATTGCCGAAGGTAGCTCCGTCAATTGATTCAAACTCAAATCCAACTCTTGCAAGTTGCTTAATTGTCCGATTGCCGAAGGTAGCTCCCTCAATTCATTTCCATACAAATACAAAGATTGCAAGTTGCTTAATTCTCCGATTTCAGGAAGTAATTTTTTGAGTCCAAAATTACTCAATAAAAGTATTTTGAGTTGAGTATTTCTAAGTATTCTTTTTTGAAGTATATTTTTTTGGACTTTTAGTGGTAAAGGCGATATATATCTATTAGATTTCTTAAGGTCGATACTCCATATATATTTATTATACTGATTTCTAAAATCAAACGCTTCAATATTTTCATTTAATTGCTTGATGTCGTCAGTCATCCGATATTCACTTGTATCTGTATCAATTAGATAATAAGTATTGCCTTTTTTTACTTTAGCATATCCGGTATAATCAAAAGGTAGGGCTTCTTCGTATTTATAATCAATCAGTACTTCTCCGTTTTTATTTATAAATCCAAAATCATAACCGTCATAAGCTAAAGCCAAACTATCCTCATAAAAATAAAGTGCATCAAGTACAGCTTGAAGATTTTCAGTTTTCTCCTCTGCTATCTGCCTTTGTTCTTCGGCGATTTTTTTCTGTTGAATAGCTTTTTGTTCAGATATTTTTGTTTGTTTTAAAGCCTTTTCTTCCGCCATTAAAGATTGTTTCGCTTTTTCTTCTTCTTCTTTTGCTTTTTGCTCGGCAGTTTGTGCTTGTATTAAAGCTGCTTTTGATTCTTCTTTTGCTTTTTGTTCTGCGATTAAAGATTGTTTGGCTTTTTCTTCTGCTTTAATCGCTCTTTTTTCGGCAGCTATCGCATCATCCCTTTCTTTTTCTATTTTTTTAAAAACGACTTTTATTTTTTGGTCAGCTTCGTCTTTTAAATTTATATCACAAGCAGTAGCTGCGTTATACATATCTATGGCATCGGCGTATTTTCTTTTTTGGCTATATTTATCACCAAGTTCTATGATACAAGGGCAAGTCGGGCAGTCTTCTACCTGTGCGTAAATCGTGCAAAAGATAGACAAGAATAAAATGGTGGTGAGTAGGTATTTCATGTTTTTTAATTTGAGTATTTTAGTTAGATTGATTAAATCTAATATCACAGTTCGGTAGTAGCTTTTTGATTTTTTGTTTTTCTGCTTTGGAGAAATTATTATTCCACAAATGCAAAGTCTGCAGGTTACTTAATTGACCAAATTCCACAGGTAAGGACGACAAATTATTATTCCATAAATCCAAAGTCTGCAAGTTACTTAATTGACCAAATTCCGCAGGCAAGGACGACAAATTATTATAACTCAAATTCAACGTTTGCAAGCTGCTTAATTGTCCGATTTCGGCAGGTAGCGAGGGCAATTTATTATAACTCAAATCCAACTCTTGCAAGTTGCTTAATTGTCCGATTTCAGAAGGAAGTTGTCTAATTTTGGAGCCTTTTAAAAGAAGAATGCAGATTTGCTTATTTTTTAGTATTTTATATAATTTTTTACGCCTTCCCAATAATCTTATTTCATAATAAAAAGCACGAATACTTTCATTTAGCTTTTTTATATCATCCGTCCAACGATATTCTATTCCTTTTGTATCAATTAGATAATCTTTGCCATTTCTTTTTACTTTAGCATATCCTCTGTAATCAAAACGTAATGCTTCATCGTATTTATAATCAATTAGCACCTTTCCTTTTTTATTTATAAATCCAAATTTTCTTCCCTTTGGTGCTAAAGCCAAACTATCCTCATAAAAATAAAGTGCATCAAGTACATCTTGTAGATTTTCAGTTTTCTCCTTTGCTATCTGCCTTTGTTCTTCGGCGATTTTTTTCTGTTGAATGGCTTTTTGTTCAGATATTTTTGTTTGTTTTAAAGCCTCTTCTTCCGCGATTAAAGATTGTTTCGCTTTTTGTTTGGCAGTTTGCGCTTTTACCAAAGCTGCTTTTGCTTTTTCTTTTGCTTTTTGTTCTGCGATTAAAGATTGTTTGGCTTTTTCTTCTGCTTTAATCGCTCTTTTTTCGGCAGCTATCGCATCATCCCTTTCTTTTTCTATCCTTTTAAAAACGTTTTTTATTTTTTGGTCAGCTTCGTCTTTTAAATTTATATCACAAGCAGTAGCTGCGTTATACATATCTATGGCATCGGCGTATTTTCTTTTTTGGCTATATTTATCACCAAGTTCTATGATACAAGGGCAAGTTGGGCAGTCTTCTACCTGTGCATTAATCGTGCAAAAGATAGACAAGAATAAAATAGTGGTGAGTAGGTATTTCATGTTTTTTGAATTGAGAATTTATTTTAAACCTTGCAGTAGTTTTTTAACTTCAACATTAGTAGAATCAAGTTTGTACGCTTCATTCAGCTTGGCTCGTGCTTGTGTGTTTTGATCAACTCCAATAAGTTTGTTTACATCTTTTATGATATTATTAATTTCAAGATTTATTCTTTGCTGGTATTGTTCTTGCGATCTGTCCCTCTCTCTTTCAGCTTCAATTTTCGCCTCATTCGCTACATTAGATTGATAAAAAGCAAATACAGCCGCTAATAATGCAATCAAGAATAAAGCTATTGCTATGGCAGAAATGTTTTTAGCGCGTATGCGGAGTTGTTTTTCTCTATCGGCACGTTGCTTTTCCTCTCCAGCAATCTGCTTTTGTTGTTCGGCAATTTGTCTCTGCTGTTCAGCAATTTGTCTTTCTTGCTCGGCAATGCGTCTCTCTTTTTCGGCTTTAGCTTGTGCTTCTGCGAGTTCCTGCTGTCGCTGTTTCTCCAAGATAGCGGCGGCTTGTCGGGCTTCTTCGGCGATGCGTTCTGCTTTAGCTTTGAGTACGGGAGCTACGAGGGTATCGTGGCTGAGTTCGTAGGTGTAGCCACCGCGCATACTGGGTTCGGCGCGTAGCAGTCGGCTATCTACGAGTTGGTCGAGTAGTGCTTTGGTGACTTTGTATTGTTTGGTGATTTGTCCTTCGTAGAGGTTGAGGCGGCGTTCTTCGGCTTCAAATATCAGCCCTTCTTCGATGAGTCTTCGGACGGCGAGTTGTTGGTCGGGGCTGCCAAAGTCGGCGATTTTATCGCGGTAGTAGTTTTCAAATATTCGCTCCACATCCTCCTGTGTGCCGATTTGTGCAAGGCTGATAATCGGATGTTTGTGCTGTATCACCAAGTCCTCTATATGCTCACAAAATATCTGCAATTGGAAAGACTCGATGCCTTGCGTATTGTCTTTGGTGAGGTAGCGGAGTATGTTGCGAAGGGCAATATCGTCGTAGTCAAAGGGGGCAGATAGGAAGTCACCCTGCGGTAGTGCGGGCTTGCGAATGGCATCGCTCGCGGCTGTGGTGCCGAGGGCTTTGAGTTCGTAGGTATGCACGAGGACTTCCGGAAGATAGGGCTTGAGTTGGTTCATGTAGCTCATGCGGTCGGAGCGTATGCCCATGAGGGTTTTGACTTGGAGTTGGCGGTGGAGTTGGCGCATTTGGTCGTCGCTCAAAAAATGCTCGTCGGCATCAAAACCCTCGTCTATCAGGTCGTGGTAGTGCTGCGGGATATTGGTGTATTGGACTTCCGCCAACTGACGGGCAAAGTCCGCTACCTGCGCTTCGGGATAGGTGAAAAGTTCTTCAAATTGGTCGAATATGAGTAAATAGCCGTCGCGCTCGTCATTGATTTGTCGCCGCTTGAGGGCATGCCACAGATTATCAAAATTGAAGTTGGATTTGTGCTTGTGCTTGAATTGCTCATCCAACCAATTATTGTCGCTTTTGAGGTATTCCAAAGCCTGTGCTAAAGGCGCGACTTCATGCTGCCCCTCCACATAAGCCCCAAAACGAATTTTGATGATTTCATACTTCTCCTGCTCCGCTATCTTAGGGATTATCCCCGCCTCTATCAAAGAGCTTTTTCCCAAACCCGACTTGCCATACAACACCACACTTTGTTCGAGTTCGATAAGTTTGGTCAAGTCCGCAATATCCCTGTTCCGCCCGAAGAATATATCTTGCTGGGCAGTCTCAAATGGCTTGGAGCCGGGATATCTGCGTCTTTTCATAGTGTGGTGTTGTGTTGTGGTGTTGTGGTGTCGTAGTGTTGTTGTGTGTGTAAAATAACTTTATTTATAAATTGTTGTAAATTAGTTTTTTATGAAAAATATTCACGTTATCCTGATAACATCATATTATATTTTAATTTAATTTAATTTATTTAACATTTTACTTTTGAATTTGGGCTAAAACTCGTCAGACATTTTCAAAATTCACCGATGAGCTCATATTTTCCGACAAAGTTTAAATGTCAGACGAGTTTTAGCCCAAATTCAGAAAAAATATCCCATGTTAAATACAAATATATTTTTATTTTCAAAACATGACATTATCACGTTATACACTTTTACATTATCACGTTATACACTTTTACATTATCACGTTATACACTTTTACATTTTACATTTATTACTCACATTTCTGTTAAATTTTTTCGAGTTCAAATTTTCATTGATTTTCAATTAATAATAAATAGTTTAAAATTAATATTTTATTAAAAAAATTTTAAAAGCCAAATTATATTTTGAATTAGGTTGTGAAAATTTTGAATTTCAATAAGAAAAATGACATCATTCGGAACATTTAATAACTCGAAAAAATTTAACAGAAATGACAGTATAAAATGTAAAATAATAAATGTAAAATGTAAATTTGTAGGACGCGAGACGAACTCATAAGAGAGAACGCGAACTGCAAATACTTTTACATTTTAAACTGTCATTTCTGTTAAATTTTTTCGAGTTCAAATTAGTATTAATTATCAACAAATAATGTATGATTTTTTATTCATATTCATATTAATTAAACTTTAAATCACGCGGAGAACGCAGAGGTCGCAGAGATTTATATTGTTTCTCCGCGTACTCTGCGCTCTCTGCGTGCAATAATTTGACATTCATTAACTCGAAAAAATTTAACAGAAATGTGAGTTTTAAATTTATTATTTTACATTTTACATTAATGAAATTTATAATTATCAAATAAAATATTTGATTGATGAAAAAATATATAAAAACGACGGCAGTATTAGCATTTGCAGCCTGCCTGATGTTACCATTCAGTTGTTCCGACGACTTACTCAACCAAGTCAATGAGAACACCATATCTTCGGGTAATTTCTGGAAAACTCCCGAAGACGTACAGCTCGCTGTCAACGGAATGTTTCACCCTTTAACGGGAACATTCTTTTGGGGGCGCATCCTGCATACAGGCGCGATGTTGCGTTCTGATGCCTTCAATATTCGCCCCTTCGGTACCAATACCACGATGTCCACTTTTCAGGGAGAAGCGGGGATTGCACGTTGGTCGGTAGAGCCGTGGCAAGAGGCATACAAAGCCATTTTCCGTGCGAATAGTATTCTGGAAAATGTCAGCGCAGAGAACGTACCTGATGCCACGCAGCGCGACGGATTTACAGGGCAGGCTTATTTTGCTCGCGCCTTTGCTCACTGGTATTTGCTCAATTTATATGGCAATATACCACTCGTGAAGAATACGCCACAAGGTGATGAAGATTTCTTTCCGGCGCAAGCTGCACGAGCCGATGTTTGGGCGCAAATCGTAGCTGATTTGGAGCAAGCCGAGTCGCTTTTGCCGGCTACATGGGGTGCTGAAGATGCAGGTCGTCCGACCTCCGGTGCAGCTACTGCATTGAAAGGAAAAAGCTACTTGTATCAAGGTAATTGGGGTGCTGCCGCAACCGCTTTGATGAATGTGGTGAATAGCGGCACATACAGCTTACTTCCGGCAGACCGCTACCATGAAAATTTTGATGAAAGCAATGAAAATAATGAGGAGTCTGTCTTTGAATTGCAGTTTCTCGGCGTAGAGTCTTTCGTTTGGGGGCAGGATATTCCGGGCGCAGGTTCAATGGGTAATTTCCACTTGGATTATTCACCACCGGAGAAGTCATTTGACCAAGGGCATTTTGTCAATTCGTGGGTCAGAGACCTATTCGAAGCCAATGGCGAAACAGTACGCCGTAATGCAACTTTGGCTTATGATTATCCGGGTTCGACAGGCTACGGAGGTTTACCGTTTTTAGAGGATTTTGCGGCTGATTTATTGGTTGCGGATGCGGACGGTATGGAGCCGATTTTTACACGCAAATACTCCGGTATGAGTGTAGGCACACGCGACCAAGTCGATGGTTTGGGGACAAATGTGGGTACGAATTGGCGTATCATTCGCTATGCGGATGTGCTACTCATGCTCGCCGAAGCACTCAATGAGCAAGGACAAACCGCCGATGCCGAAACTTACCTGAATATGGTCAGAACTCGCGCAGAAGTCGCACCAAAAACGGGACTTGGACAAGACGATATGCGTCAGGCAATTATTGATGAGCGTGTACTCGAATTGACGGGCGAAAGCCACCGTTTTTTCGACCTCGTCCGTTGGGGATTAGCTGATGATTATCTGGGAGAAACGTCATTGCATGGCGCACATCCAAAGTCACTCAGTGGTGGTGTTTTCAAAGCTGATAAACATGAATATATTTGGATTCCGCAGTCAGAGTTGGATGCTAATTCAAGCCTGAACCAGAATCCGGGATATTAGAAAATAATAGAACGCAGATTAGGCGGATTTAACGGATAATCGCGGATTTTTCTGTAAATTAAATCTGTGCAAATCTGTTTAATCCGTTCAATCCGCGTTCTATTTCGTTATACAAATGCAAAATGTAATGAGTTTGATTTTATACGATAAATTCTCGCGTAATACACTTTTACATTTTGCATTTTTTATTTTAAATTTTACATTTCCTCTTCTTTTTTTTTCTTGCGAAAATGAAAATACACATCGTTTTCGCCACGTCTCTCCCGAACATTCCGGCGTACATTTTTCCAATACCATCACCGAGAATGATTCTATCAATATTTTAGATTTTCACTACCTGTATAATGGTGGTGGGGTAGGTATCGCCGACTTGAATAATGACCAACTTCCCGACCTTGTTTTCTCCGGTAATCAAGTGAACTCAAAAATATACCTCAATCGCGGTCAGCTTAAATTTGAGGACATTAGCGAAGCTGCAAATTTTCAGACGAATAAATGGGTGACAGGCGTTTCAATCGTCGATATTAATGCAGATAATCAACCGGATATTTACCTGAGTGTAGGCGGAAAAGTGTGTGATGGCAAATGCGAAAACGAACTCTACATTCATCAAGGTTTGGATGAAAATGGTATTCCTCAATTTAAAGAAATGGCTGCCGAATATCGTCTTGTGGATGGGCTTTACACCCAACAAGCCGCCTTTTTTGATTACGATTTAGATGGCGATTTGGATGTGTATTTATTGCATAATGTAGTTGACCCAAAAGATAAAAATTCACCAACTCCCAAGCGTTATCTCAATGCAGAAACTACCGACCAATTACTAAGGAATGATACGAAAAACAATACTGCACACCCTATTTTTACCGATGTTTCAGAAGAAATGGGTATCACCAATCGCGGTTACGGCTTAGGCATAGCAATTGAGGATTTTAACCAAGACGGCTATGCGGATGTGTATGTGGCAAATGATTTTTTGTCAGAAGATTTATTATATCTGAATAATGGCGTACATGACAGTATTCATCAAGGATTTACCGAAAGTTCAAAGTCTGTACTTGCACATGAAACTTACAACAGCATGGGCGTGGATGTCGCGGACGTGAATGGAGACGCACTACCCGAAATCGTCGTGGTGGACATGCTACCTGCGTATCACGAAAGACAAAAAACGATGATTGGTTTTATGAATTATGATAAATTCCAATTGGCACAAAAACAAGGTTATACCGCACAATTTATGCGGAATACTTTGCAGGTCAATAATGGTTTTTTGAATGATAAAATGTTGCAATTCAGCGAGGTTGGCTACATGGCAGATGTCTATAAAACCGATTGGAGTTGGACACCGCTACTTGCTGATTTTGATAACGACGGCGACCGCGACCTCTACATCACCAACGGCTACGTAAAAGACATCACAGACCTTGATTTTGTGAATTACAGCAAACAAGGTAATGTATTTGGCACCCCCGAAGCCCGCCGAAAAGGACTCGAAGATGCCCTTGCGGATATGGAAGGTATCAAACTGAATAATTTTTTCTACGAAAATATAACTAACAAAAAAACGGGTGCAATCCCACAATTCAAAGACCGTTCAGACGAATGGATAAGCCCTAAAAAATCCTATTCCAATGGTGCAGCCTACGCCGATTTGGATAATGACGGAGACTTGGATATTATCGTGAATAACATCAATGATAAAGCCTTTATTTTAGAAAATACAAGCAATTTAGAAGGGAATAATTATCTGCAAATTCGCCTAAAAGGTACGTCACAAAATTCAAGTGGAATCGGTGCGAAAATATATGTTTTTACTAAAGAAAAAATACAATATCATTTCCAATCGCCACAACGCGGCTATCTTTCGACGGTCAGTGATGTGATTCATTTTGGATTGGGAGAAAGTACGATAATTGATTCTGTGAAAGTGATTTGGGCAGATGGGAGTGTACAGAATTTGTATGAGGTGGAGGGGAATGAATTATTGGAAATTGCTCACGAAAGTCCACCCCCCAGCCCCTCCCGAATCGAGTACGGGACAGGCTTCCAAAGGGGGAGATTTTTTGCTTCGCAAAAAACGTCTCGCGCATACATATCCCCCTTTGGAGGGGGCGCAGGGGGTGGACAAACGCCAATCTTCAATCAACTCAATTCCAATGATTTCCTCCAATACAAATACGAAGAAAAACCCTTTCACGATTACTACATCCAACATTTATTGCTACGTCAATATTCGCCTAAAAGCCCGTGTTTGGTCGTTGGAAATATTGATGAAAACCCTGAAAATGAAATATTCATAGGTGGCGCAGGTAGAGACGCGATTAATCGCGTCTCTACGGGAACGGGGAATCGGATTGATACGGGGGGCGAATCTGTGGATGCCTTGTTTTTCGATGCGGATAATGATGGGGATAATGACCTGTACATCGTCATGGGCGGCAGCGAATCGAAAGCCGGAAGTGCAGCCTATCAAGATGAATTATGGCTAAATGATGGCGCAGGAAATTTTATAAAAACTTCCGAAAATCTACCTGAAATGAGGGCTTCGGGTGCATGTGTCGTCAGCGCGGATTTTGACCAAGATGGCGATGAAGATTTGTTTGTAGGAGGGCGCGTATCTCCGCAAAAATATCCGAATATTCCACGCAGTTATTTACTCGAAAATCAAGGTGGGAAGTTTGTGGATAGTACGCCAAAAGACTTGTCACAAATTGGTATGGTGACAGATGCGATTGCTGAAGATTTTGATGGAGATGGATGGACGGATTTAATCATTGCAGGAGAATGGATGCCGATTAGTTTTTTTCAAAATAAAAAAGGAAAATTATCGCGTAAACAAAATCATTTTCATACAAAAAATAAAGAAAAAGCGGCGGTAAATGGATTGTGGAATTGTCTGGTTGCGGCAGATGTGGACGGTGATGGCGATATGGATTTTTTGGCAGGAAATCAGGGTTTGAATACCAACTTAACTGCAAGCCCCGAAGAGCCACTCACGCTTTATACCGATGATTACGACGGCAATGGCAGTCCCGACCCAATCGTTGCCCGATACTTCCCGAATAAATCCGGCAAACGAAAACTTTACCCGATACACGCCCGCGATGATGTAATGAAGCAATTGGTGAAATTAAAAGCTGATTATCAGAATTATACGGATTTTAGTAAGGTAGATTTTGAGACCTTACTAAAACCCAAAAAAGACCAATTGCTGACGGTTAACCAACTTCAATCTTGCTATTTTGAAAATGACGGAACGGGTAATTTTACGTTGCATGAGTTGCCTTTGGAGTGCCAAGTCGCGCCTGTACAAGCGATGTTGGCGGATGATTTTGACGGTGATGGAAAAATGGATGTTTTGATAGCCGGAAATGACTATTCGGCAGAAAGTAATGGCGGTTGGCACGATGCAATGACGGGGGTGTTTTTGCAAGGAAAAGGTGATGGGGCATTTGATGTGATGAGTAGTGCGGAAAGTGGTTTTTATGTACCGGGTGATGTGCGCGATATGACAATTATTACGAATGAAGGCGGTCAGAAAATGGTTTTGGTCGGGCAAAATTCGGATATTTTGACAGTATTTTTGGTCAATGATTCCGAGTATCAATCAAAGTATTGATGTTTTTGGATGCAGCCCAAATTGTCGCATTTTTATTTTTATTAAGTGATTCACGCAGAGTTCGCAGAGAACGCAGAGTGTTGATTATCAGTCCTCTGCGAACTCTGCGTGAGATACACTGACAATACTTAGCATTATTTCACACGCGACAATTTGGGCTGCACCCATGTTTTTTCAAATTGTCTGTAACTTGAATTAATTACGTATCTTTGCCCAAAATAAGACACAACAGATGACAAAAAAAGTAAGCGACTCCGAAACTATCATGACGGAAATGATTATGCCCAATGACACCAATCCACTCAACAATTTGATGGGGGGCAACCTGCTCCGTTGGATGGATATAGCAGGTGGAATATGTGCCGGAAAACACTGCAACGCACACGTAGCCACAGCATCCGTTGACCACGTCTCTTTTCAAAAACCAATACCACTCGGCGAAGTTATCACCATACGTGCTATGGTCACGCGAGCCTTTACCACTTCGGTAGAGGTCTATGTGGAAGTATCCACCGCACAATTTACGGGTGCCAATCCACGCCAATCCAATGATGCCTATCTCACCTTCGTTGCCATTGACAAAGACACTCACAAGCCCATCAAAATTCCAAAAGTCACACCCGTCAGCACCGAAGAACAACGCCGCTACGACGCTGCCTTGCGCCGCCGCGAACTACGCCTCATCCTCAGCGGCAGAATGAAACCCAAAGATGCAGGAGAACTTAAAATGCTTTTTGAATAGAGGAGTGTTGTGGTGTTGTAGTGCGGTAGTGTTGTAGTTAATGAATTACGACAACACTACCGCACTACCGCACTACAACACCACAACACTAAAACACTATGAAAATAGTCGTCGTAGGAGCAGGAAATGTTGCTTGGCATTTATCGAAGGCATTGCATGATGCGGGGCAGCATATAGTGCAAGTGTATAGTCGTTTGGATGGGCGTGCAGCGCGATTGGGCAATGAGATTGGTGTGAGCTATATTACTGATTTACAGCACATTAATCCTGATGCAGATATTTATATTCTTGCAGTGCGCGACGCAGCGATTGAGATAGTGGCAGAGAAAATTCGGAAACGATTAGACAGGCATTTTGAGCATCAGGCAGAGCCGCTCGTCGTACATACTTCCGGCGCAACACCCACTACCCTACTCCAACCTTTTTTCAAGCATTACGGCGTTTTTTATCCTTTACAAACCTTCTCTATTGACCGCCCCATCACCTTCCATACCCTCCCGATATGCGTAGATGCCGCACAAGCCTCCGATGTTGATATGCTATTTGAACTCGCCAAAACGCTCACACCAAAAGTCTATCGTATCAGCAACGAGCAGCGTCAAATTTTACACGTCACTGCTGTCATGGTCAATAATTTTACCAACCACCTCTACACCATTGCACACGATATTTTGCAACAAGAAAATATAGATTTCAACATCCTCAAACCACTCATCAACGAGACCGTCAATAAGATACAACAACACCCGCCTGCCACCATGCAAACCGGTCCTGCCAAACGCAGTGACGACACCACCATTCAAAGACATCTGACTTATTTGGAAAAATATCCTGATTATCGAAAGGTGTATGAAATATTAACTGAAAGTATTTTGAATGACGATAAGACGGAGTAGAATGCGGATTGAACAGATTACGCAGATTTTTTTCGATATAACGAGGTCTTTTTTTATATTAAAAACGCTTTAGCTTGACAGCCGTAGCACAGTGCTTCCAGCCTGTGTGTTGCGCTTAAACGATACGAAGTCAGTACATTATCGCTTTCAGGTTCTTTTTACGGTTCTTTACCCCATCGCTAAATATGTGGATAGCTGAAGGTTGCGCCTGACGTAACATAGTTGAATACGACAAGTTCATCCAAATTATAAAAGTAGTTGACACTTTTGAAATCTGATTTTAAAAATTAAAACAAAATTTAAATACTCCGTTTGCTAAACTTCAAAAAGTTTGGTCTCCGATAGCTATCGGAGAAGTAAAG
>CALIZI010000002.1 GCA_938028705.1 uncultured Saprospiraceae bacterium
CGCGGGTGTGGCAGGGTCGGTAAAGGTGTAGGTTGGATTGTCCGCAAAATTTTCGGTATCGGCTGCGCCAATGAATACATCCATATCAGAAATCAGTGTAATGGTTTCGGTCGTCGGTGTTTGGTCGCAGGCTTCTACACAAATTTCAAAACTACATGAAATAGTTGTACAGTCAACCGTATAAGTGACTGTGGTACAGCCGATTGGAAATTCATCACCTGATTGATAATTGCTGTTCAAAGTCGGTACGGCACATCCGCCTGTGACAGTAGGTGCTGTCCAATTGACCGCTGCACCGCTATCAGATGTCATAGAGACCCTTGTGTCAGTGGGGCAATTATTGAGTTCAATCGGGTCGTTGCTGCTTGTGACAGTAGCATCATAAATCAAGCGTCCGAAGCGGACGGAATACTCGACTGCACCCGCATTTTGGTCATCCGTATCTCTAAATTCTAATATCCAATCCGCCACATTACCCGTAAAAGCAGCGGACGGAACAGGTACGGTCATATTATACAACTGACCGGGGAAGGGATTAGCACCTGAACCGTTGCAGGTATTGAATGGTGTCCTTGTCATCACCATATTTCCCGCAGGGTCGGTTAATTGTATTTCAATATCATTTTCACAAGAAGCATTTTCTACTCTAAAAAATAATTGAAGGGTGGCATTTGAGATAACAGCATTGGCGGGTGTAGCAGGGTCGGTAAAGGTGTAAGTTGAATTGTCGGCAAAATTTTCGGTATCGTTTGCGCCAATGAATACATCCACATCGGAAATCAGTGTAATGGTTTCTGTGGTCGTTGTACTTCCTCCTGTACATTCATTTACACAAACTTCAAAACTACATGCAGCCGTATTATTACTATCATCAGAAGCGGTATAAGTAACTGTGGTACAGCCTATTGAAAATGCACTGCCTGATTGATGACTTACGGATAAGTTGTTTACACTACAATTATCAGTCACCGAAAGCCCCGTCCATGTAGCAATGGCAGTACATGCGCCTTCTTCGACATCAATGCTAATATCTGCCGGGCAACTGATGATAGGAGCCTCCTCGTCCAATACTGTCACGTCAAAGCTGCAAGTGTTGGTATTCCCTGCCACATCTGTCACCGTATAAATTACGGGCGTAGTACCGACTGAAAACATACCTCCCTGCGGTACTGAATTAATCGTTGCACCGGGACAATTATCCGAATAATCCAATTGTTCCCACAGTACAAATGCATTACAACTGCCACTGCCGGCACTCACCGTAATATCCGCCGGACATTCAATCCTCGGTGCTTCATTGTCCACAACCGTCACGCCAAAACTACACATCGTTTCGTTGCCTGTGGCATCGGTGGCAGTATAAGTCACGACCGTAGTACCAAGTGAAAAGACTGTTCCTGACGACACACTTGAAGTCAGCGTAGTGCCGGAGCAATTGTCGCTATACGCAGGTGTATCCCAAGTCACCACTGCACTACAATTTCCTGTATCCGCCGATACCGTAACACTTTCTGGACATTCTATCGTCGGGGCTTCATCGTCCACAACTATCACGTCAAAACTGCAAGTCGTTTCATTTCCGGCGGCATCCGTCACTGTATAAATGACAGGTGTAATCCCCGATAAAAATATCGTTCCCGATTGGACGCTTGATGTAAGTGTTGCGTCCGAACAATTGTCAAAATAGGTTGGTGCATCCCAATTGACCAATGTGCCGCAGGCAGTCGGAGCTGTATTCACTGTAATGTTTTCGGGGCAGATAATCGTTGGGGGAATATTGTCGGGTGAGAAAACGGGCGTTGTGGAAGCCACTGACGTACAGCCGTTTGCGTCTGTTACGGTACAAAACACGACATTAGTATCATAGACAACTGTACTTTGCGTATTATCGCCTGTTGACCATTGATACCCGCTAAATCCTGCGGGTGCGCTTAACTGCACACTATCACTTTCACAAAAAGTAGCGGGTGTATCTGATGCAAGGGTTAATGTAGGGTATAGGAAAATACTATCTGAAGGTTCGGTCCAACATCCGGTCAGTATATCTATAATTTGTACAAAATAATAGTCGGCATTATTCACTGAAATGCTCGCTGAGGTTTCGCCCGTTGACCATAAATATCCCAATCCCGAAGAAGCATGTAGTTTCAAACTATCGCCCACACACAAGGCATCACCAACGGACAAATTGACCCTAGGACGTGGTGGTTCATGTTGGTGAATGACTTTATTTTTGAGTGGAAAAGTACAGCCGTTATCATCCGTTACCGTAACGCTGTAAGTGCCACCTTCGGTAACGACAAGGTGATTTGTACTATCGCCTGTGGACCAAATATAGTCTTCGTAAATCGACGGTGCAGTGAGTACGATGTTATCGCCACTGCATATTGTGTCGTTTGTACTTGCCGAAATTTCATAATATATATCTTCAAAAGCCGCTAAGTTCAATGCGCCCACTTCGCCAACATGATTATAACCATCCTGATTATAATGTACATTATCCGTCATCCAGCCCAATGCCGGAAAATTCTGCGCTTCCTCATGTATAACGTAGGTGTGCGGGAGTATATCCGCGACTTCCTGCTGTGCTGCACGTACCGTATTATAGCCTGCCGGAGAATCTGTTGTATTAGCACCAACAAGCACAATATAAAAAGGAATATGACAACCATAATCGTTGCGAAATCGCCCAATCAAATCAATCAATGCGTCTCTATAACCGGCCTGACCGATGCCTCCAAAATTGATACGACTGGCATCTGTCTCGCCTTGCAACCATATAATGCCGTCGAGGTTTTGGTTGGTGAGTGCTATCGCCTGATTGACTCTGAAGGAGGAAAGTGTATATAACAAACCTGACGAAGACCAGTTGTTGCTCGGTACACTCGAAATAGGATGTATGCCGCTACCACCGCTTGCTGTCTGAATGATAATTGTGGTATCGCCCGTCACATCGTGGTATTTTTTGGCAAAAGCAGGCCAAGCTGAGCCTGTGGCTGCTTGCTGAAAACCACCACTACTGACTCCGACGGGGTCTGCCAAATGAATGAGTTGATTGAGATTGGGATGATACTCAAAAGAGGTCATCGGATCTACTGTCGGAGCAAGTGATGCTACGCCGCGTCCTCTGGCGTTACTTTGCCCTGCAACAAGGTATTGTCGGGGTTGGGTATATCCAATACAACAAAGTAACATAAGGCTTATTGTACCTATGTATTTCATGATTGTTTCCTGTTTCCTATCGGGCTTTGGAAATGGTTAATCAGGTAATTAGTTAATCAGGTTAATTGTGATTATCAGTATTTTAATAATGAACTATTATTAATTTAAAAATCAGTAAATTAACCTGATTGTCTGTTCAACCGTTCAACCTATATCCAAAGTCCAGTTTCCTAAACCTATGTGTATATTATTTATTATAAAAAATATATACGTTTGTTTTACTCAAAAAGGAGTAAATATTAAATTTTATTCTTATGATATTTTTTAAAATGCAAAAACTCAGTTGCTCAGATAGATAGTGCTTATGAAGTTAATTATACATATAGTACGCTTTTAAAGCATAAATAGTTGTATGACAGCGAGATATTTTAATTTTAATAATTTTTTTACATTTTTTACATTTTCTTATTTTATATTACAAAATAATTTTTCAGCATATATTTCGACTTCATTTCACACTGATTATCTGTTTTTTACGCGATATGACGACAAACATATATTTATTCTTTATTTTAAATACAGACTTATCCTTTGAGTTCCATACCACACATATTTTTTTGTTTTTTTTTGTAAAAAAGATAGAAAATGAGAAAATTTTGTGACAAGATATACCAACAAAAAAACGCAAGACATGTGAAATGCCTTGCGTTTTTCTATTTGCAAACGATGATATAATTTATCTGACTATGCTATGATTTTCTTTTCAATACTGTTTTTACTGCTTCAATGACGTTGGGCGTATCCATACCGTATTTAGCCAACAAATCAGCTGTCGTGCCACTCTCTCCAAATTTATCATTCATACCTACAAACTCAATGGGTGTGGGCATTTTACGTGCTAATAATTGGGCAATACTGCCGCCCAAACCACCGAGTATCTGATGTTCTTCGGCAGTGACTACGCAGCGTGTTTTGCTCACAGAATCTAAGATAGCTTCTTCATCCAATGGCTTGATTGTGTGGATGTTAATGACTTCACAGCTAATGCCTTCCGTTTCGAGTTGCTTGGCGGCTTCAATGGCTTTCCATACCAAATGTCCGGTAGCAAAAATACTCACATCCGAACCCTCACTCAATTGAAGGGCTTTACCTATTTCAAATTTATGTTCACCCGTAATAAACATGGGCCACCCCGGACGACCAAAGCGCAAATAGACCGGACCATGATGTTCGGCTATCGCTAATGTGGCTTGCTTGGTTTGCTCATAATCACACGGATTGATGACGACCATGCCGGGCAGTGCTTTCATCATGGCAATGTCTTCCATGATTTGATGCGTTGCGCCATCCTCGCCGAGCGAGATACCTGCGTGTGATGCACAGATTTTTACATTTTTATGCGAATAAGCAATCGACTGACGAATTTGGTCATACACACGCCCCGTAGAGAAGTTGGCAAATGTTCCTGTAAATGGAATCTTTCCCGCCGTAGCCAAACCCGCGGCTATGCCCATCATATTTGCCTCGGCTACACCGACTTGTATAAATCTTTCGGGAAATTCGTCGATAAATCCCTGTATCTTCAATGACCCGACTAAATCGGCGCATAAAGCGACTACATTGGGGTTTTGTCTTCCCAATTCGAGCATCGCGTCACCGTAGCCGTTTCTGGTGGCTTTTTTACCGTAACTCTCCATATTTAATGAGTGAATGAGTGATTTCTGAATGAGTGAATTATTTTTGATTTGGAGATTTTTGATTTTTGATTGAATCAAAAATCACTAAATCAAAAATCGCCGAGTGTTTCTTCGAGTTGCGCTAAAGCTACTTCTGTTTGTTCATCATTTGGGGCTTTGCCGTGCCATTTGTGTGTGCCGGACATAAAATCTACACCATGCCCCATATCGGTTTTCATCAGGATGCAGACGGGTTTTCCCTTTCCGGTGGCGGCTTTGGCTGCTGCCAAAACTTTGAGGACATCTGCCATATCATTACCGTTCATGTGGAGGACTTCCCATCCGAAAGTTGCCCATTTGCCGGGCAAATCGCCAAGTGAAAGGACATCTTCATTGGAGCCGTCGATTTGTTGTCCGTTCCAATCTACGGTCACGATTAGGTTATCGACTTTATTGTGTGCCGCAAACATCATCGCCTCCCAATTCTGCCCCTCTTGCAATTCGCCGTCACCGGTCAGGCAATAGACCAATTTGTCATCGCCGTCCAATTTTTTAGCTAAAGCTACACCAATCGCTACCGACATCCCTTGCCCAAGCGAACCCGAAGCCACACGCACACCGGGCAAGCCCTCATGCGTAGCCGGATGCCCCTGCAAGCGCGAATCCAACTTACGAAAAGTCGCTAATTCGCTCACAGGAAAATAACCGCTACGCGCCAACACGCTATACCAAACCGGCGAAATATGACCATTGGACAAGAAAAACATATCTTCTCCCTTGCCTTCCATATTAAATTTTGGATTGTGGTCTAATACCTTGAAATACAGCGCGGTAAAAAAATCTGTGCAGCCCAATGATGCGCCCGGATGCCCACAAGTTGCCTGATTGACCATGCGTACAATGTCGCGGCGTACCTGCGAAGCTATTTTTTGTAATTCCTGAATCTCCATTTTTTAATGATTAATGGTGAACGGTTAATGATTAATATTTGCAAAGGTACGTATTTGAGGATATTTATGGGTGTGGATTAAATGTGAACTTTATTTTTACATAAAAAAAGCCTATTTTTACAAAAAGGAAAATACCATGACAGCTCTACAATTAAAAAAAGCGGTGCATGATTATGTAGATAATTTGGATAATAATTTTCTTCAAATTATACATTCTATGTTGGAGACACATGCCCAACAGACCGCCCCGGTTATCGGCTACGATACGGACGGTACGCCTCTGCGAGCATCCGAAATGAAAAAGCTGTACGAACAAGATATGAAAGATATGGAAAACGGCGATTTCATCACATTAGAAGAACTTAGAAAAGAATCTGTAGGATGGATGAACACTATGAAATAGTCATTTCTCAAAGAGCGTGAATAAAAATGTAAAAAATAATTCAATATGTTAGTGGCAGAACAACCTATCGGCAGATATATCACCTATACGTATCAACAAACGGATAAATCACAACTTGCTGTCAATCAAAAAGTTGATGACTTAATTGACCTTATCAAAATACGTATAGAAGGAAAAGCGATTGAAGAAGTTGCGGCAGAATTTCGAGAGAAAATATTTACCTTGAAGTTCGGATTTATGAAGTCGGCAGCTACTCACGAATCGGGTGTTTCTGCCTATATCAATAGCATTGACCAAAAGATTGACCAAGATATGCAATCTGTTTCCCATCGAAATTTACTGATTCTAAGAAATTAGGGGGCAATTCAGAATTTTAAAAAAAAATAGGGAACTTGTTGTATGCAAACAAACGAAGTTCCCGTCGAGAAAAAATCTCGACATAAAAGTAAAGAATTATTATCGAATGCCAATAGAGGTAGGCAGACTATTCGTATTCCGGTCAATGAATCCACTCATGTTAGTATGTTAAGTGATGCTGTCGCTTTTCGCACTAAACTGGATGAACTGATGAATTTATACCCTGAATTATTCCCCGAATGTATAATCCGTGAGGGCTATCACCTAAAAGAACTCAAAAGTAGCCGTCGGTTAAAAGGGTTTAGCTACTACACTATACGCACCCCTGATAGACGGGTGACATACACTGTTCAGCCGTGTTATGTACTGCCCTACTTAATAGGCTTTACTCAAGAGGTAGCCGAGGCACTTGAATTGATGATGTATGGCGTACCTAGTCATAAGATTACTCAAATGTATGGTCGTAATGACACTTACTGGGATAATCTATTCAATAGTTTGGGACGCTTTAGTGTTGTGGGTACTTTGGTCAAATCGCCCCAACAATTGCCCGAAGACTACTGCGCTGACGAAAAAATTACTTGGTGGAACGGTCAAAAAATCAGCGTATGTATGGTGGCTGCAAAGAACTGTTTGTTTTGTTGTGAAGCCACTTTAAGTGGCTGTGCCGCCGGCTTGCAAAGGGCTTATGGTGTATTCAAGCAAGAAGCCTCACGGCTCAAAAAATCTTTTGCGCCGATGAGTATTAATATAGACGGTTGGAGAGCTACTCGCCTGGCATTCAAGAACTTGTTTGCTTCCACTATGCTCGTCTTATGTTTTTTACACGGCTTCATTAAAATACGCAAAGTTGCCCAAAAAGAACCACACGTAGAAACGCTTTATGATTATATTTGGCAGGCTTATCATGCTGAAAACGCTGAGGATTTTCAACAAGGCATTAAAGACCTCCAAGCATGGATGAAAACGGTACAACTCAAAGAATCCACCCAAAAGAATGTGCAAAAGCTAATTGATAAATCTACTGAATACCAGCAAGCCTATCAAAGAACACAAGCACACCGAACCTCGAATACGGTAGACAGACCCATGAGAGTCTTGGATAGATTTCTATTCAACAAACAATACTTTCATGGACATTTTAAAAATGCACAACTCAAAACCAGAGCATTTGCTAATTGCTTTAATTTTATGCCCCTTTCAAAGCGTTGTTTGAAATACAAACAAAAACCTGAACTCTATTGTAGAGCCGCACAATTCAACCAGAAAGTCTATCGACAAAATTGGTTGGAGAATTTAATCGTCGCTGCTTCATTAAATGGGTACAGGGATTATGCCCCCTAATTTCTTAGAATCAGTTTATTAGCTAACAGTACAATACGAATACGTTTGGCTAATTGTTGAGCTGTATGGTATTTATTTAGGATACTCTCTAATAGCTCTCTTTGCTGTGCAGTCATTGGAATTGCTGCCGCTGGTGCTTGACCTCTACTCATGGTATTTTTTTCAGCAAAGATAAACAAATAAAAATTATCCGAAACTTGTGT
>CALIZI010000003.1 GCA_938028705.1 uncultured Saprospiraceae bacterium
ATGTAGGAAATCAGGTGGAATGTGAAGCACACGCAAATCCTATAAGGTTTTCGAAAACCTTATAGGATTGATTACCAGCACTTTACTTCAATTTGAATTGAAAATCAACCTGCGTTCCACCTGATTTCCTACATGAGCCAAGTTTTTTTATGTAATTGTACAGCCTAAGGTAGGCTATTTCCTTCTTTATCAATAACAAAATTCATATATATAGGACAACTTCCTATCGGAGCACCTCTTTTTTCTAAAATAGAAGCACTATTAGCAAAATTACTATTAACATGTCGTCTGATATGTTGCTTATTACACTGTCATTTCTGTTAAATTTTTTCGAGTTATTAAATGTTCCGAATGAGGTCATTTTTCTTATTGAAATTCAAAATTTTCATAACCTAATTCAAAATATAATTTAATTTTAAATTATTTATTATTAGTTGAAAATCAGTAAAAATTTGAACTCGAAAAAATTTAACAGAAATGTGAGTATTACATTTCTGTTTTTCTATATCAGTCATTCCCTTCACATGCTGTAAAATAAGCCATTTTCTCAGGGTTTATAAAATTACCATCATTGTATGCCATTATTCTCCTTATTCAATTTAAACATCAAACCCACAAGTACACCTGTATTTTTGTAATTTCTGTTGGCAAGGAGCGGTTTTGAATTAATATTGAAAAAATGAAAATCATAAACCCATTCGAGTATGATTTTGTAATTTTTATTGACCTTGCTAAGTCCGGCTCCGGTGCGTAAATTCATATCAAGTCTTTTCAAACCAAGCTCATCAAAATCAACCCTCTCTTTTATTCCCATTAGAGGCATCGGTAAAGAAGATGATGAAGAAGAGGATCTTACTTTTACAGCATTCACTGCCCACCTCAACTGAGGACCCAATATACCATATATCTCGTATTCGCTACTAAACACCTTGAATTTATTGATAAGATTTATGCCTATGTAATCTATTCGATTATCACCAAAACGATGCAGGCTATCTTCTAACCACATTTTATTGCCTGTTTGTGTAAAATGTATATTTGGAGCAAATGAATGATACGGAAGTGTCTCAAATTCGGAGGAAAGCATAAGGGTAGGTCGTGCTATACCCTTACCCGAAAAACGATAATCGCTGATACCAAAATCAAAGTCTGAATCAGTGATCAAAAATCCTATTTTGAAACCGATGTATTGTTGAGCAGTAAGCGTAATCGAAATAATAGAAAACAGGAAGATGAAAAGTGTTTTAAGTGTTGACATTTTTTTTATAATTTGTTTTTGAATAGAAAAGTATGGATAGAAAACGTTGGATTTGGATTTAATATTTTGATGATTTATATATTTTTAATGGAGTAATTTTTTGATGCCTTCATACACTTCATACAATGCTTCATCAACATTATTTTGTGATTTAATTGGGATACCATCTTTGGGCAAAGCTTGAAAATTAGACAAAATAGTATCTGCCCAACCACATCGCCTCAAAATCACAGGTACAATTTTCATTTTGTTCTATCGTCATTTTGACTTTTGTGAATATATCCATTTCCTTCACGAAAGTCTTTCCACGTATTACTAAAAATCAAAGTCTCCAAATGCACCAAATCTCCAAGCGTATCCCACACCTTTTGCAGTTGTGGATTATCAGGCGTAAGTCCACAGCGTCCAAGTTCAAGGTATCCAGTTTTTTCTTTTTTTTCTTTTTCGATGAGTTGTAGGGCGAGTTGGCTCATGGTATTCGAGTTGAGAGTTGACGTAGCACGGTGCTTCGTGTTATTTTTTCACAAATATAAAAAAAGTGTGGGAAAAACTGTACCGGCTGTTTTAACTGCCGAATGGGGCGATAGCCCCATAAACCTCACTAACGTATTTTCGGGCTTGCGCCCATCGGCAGTTAAAACAGCCGATACAGTAAAACCAAAAAATTTAAAACAAAATGTTTTAAAACTCAAATAAATTTTGTATCTTTGCTCACGTAAAAATCCGCGAACTTTGCACCAAAACAATAGAATCTAATTTTAACGTGAGTAAAGATAAATCAGAACAAAACGGACAAACCGTCCACAACAACACAGAAGATACCATTATAACCCTTTCGGGCATGTACGAGGAATACTTTCTCGACTATGCTTCCTATGTAATATTGGAACGTGCCGTGCCGTATATCGAAGACGGACTCAAGCCTGTCCAAAGACGTATCTTTCATGCCATGAAGACGATGGACGACGGGCGTTTTCACAAAGTCGCCAACATCATCGGGCAGACGATGCAGTACCACCCGCATGGCGACGCAGCTATCGGGGGCGCACTCGTACACGTTGGGCAGAAAGATTTGATGATTGATTGTCAGGGAAATTGGGGTGACATCAATACGGGAGATAATGCTGCCGCACCGCGTTATATCGAAGCGCGATTGTCCAAATTTGCATTGGCAGTAGCGTTTAATCCGCAGACGACCGACTGGCAAATGAGCTACGACGGGCGTAAGCGCGAACCGATTACCTTGCCCATGAAATTTCCCTTGCTGCTCGCGCAAGGTGTGGAAGGTATCGCGGTTGGGCTTTCGACGAAGATTATGCCCCACAATTTCATCGAACTCGTCAAGGCATCTATTGCCATTCTGAATGATAAAACCCCCAAAATATATCCCGATTTCCTGACAGGCGGCATCGTTGATGTCAGCAATTATAATCGCGGCAACCGTGGCGGCAAAATCCGTGTACGGGCGCGACTCGAAATCGCTGATAAAAAGACGATTGTTATCCGCGAATTGCCTTATGGCGTGACGGTCAATACGATGATTGACAGCATCACAAAAGCACACGAAAAAGGCAAAATTAAAATTAAAAAGGTGGTCGATAATACCGCCAAAAATGTCGAATTGCGCGTCTTGCTACCGCCCGGTGTATCGCCCGAAGTCACGATGGACGCGCTCTTTGCGTTTACAAATTGCGAGGTGTCTATTTCGCCTAATGCCTGTGTGGTCATCGACAATAAACCTCACTTTATGGGGGTCGATGAAATTCTGCGGATTAATACTCAAAATACCAAAGACCTGCTCCGGCAAGAACTCGAAATTAAGTTGGCAGAATTGCTCGAAAAATGGCATTTTGCGAGTTTGGAGAAAATATTTATAGAAAATAGAATTTACCGCGAAATAGAAGAATGTGAAACTTGGGAAGAAGTCATTGAGACGATTGACCGCGAGTTGAAAAAGTACGTTTCTACCCCTTCATTTCCCAATAAAAAGAAAGGTGCGTACAAGCTGATGCGCGATGTGACAGAAGAGGATATTGCGAAACTCACCGAGATAAAAATCAAGCGTATCTCTAAATACAATAAATTTAAGGCAGATGAATTGATGGCAAACCTCGAAGAGCAAATGAAGGAGGTGCGCCACCATCTCGAACACCTCACCGAGTACGCGATTGCGTATTACGAGGATTTATTGAAAAAATTTGGAAAGGGACGCGAACGCAAAACCGAAATCGCTGAATTTGATACCATTAAGGTACGTCAGGTCGTAGCAAATAACAGCAAATTATACGTCAATCGCAAGGAAGGTTTTATTGGTTTTGGGATGAAAAAGGACGAATTTGTATGCGAATGTTCGGACATCGCCGACATCATTACCTTTTCTAAAGATGGCAAATTCCGTGTCTCGCGTATTGCGGATAAGGTGTTTGTCGGAAAGGATATTGTACACGTAGCCGTCTGGAATAAAGGCGATGAACGCACCACCTACAACGCCGCTTACGTAGATGGCGCGAGTGGCAAAACTTATGTCAAACGCTTTAATGTAAAAGCCATTACTCGCGACAAAGATTATAACGTAACGAAGGGAACGCCGCGCTCCAAAGTTCTCTATTTCACCGTCAATCCGAACGGTGAATCAGAAGTCGTGACGGTGCAACTTTCGCAAGGCAGCACCGCCCGAAAGAAGATTTTCGACTTTGATTATGCCGATATTGACATCAAAGGACGTGGTTCGCAAGGGAATGTGTTGACGAAATATCCGGTCAGGAAAATCACGCAAAAAGAAGTCGGAAAATCGACCATCGGCGCACAAAAAATCTGGATAGACCCGAACAGCGGCAGACTCAACACCGAAGACCGAGGCGATTTATTAGGCGCATTTGATACGGGCGACCAAATCCTCGCCGTCTATAAAAACGGTACTTATGAAATGACTGATTACGAACTCACCAATCGCTACGACCCTGCGACGGCGATGTGCGTGGTGCGTCATCAGCCCGGAATGGTGGTCTCGGCACTGTATTATGATGCGGATAAAAAGGCGAGTTATGTCAAGCGATTTGAAATTGAGACGACTTCGCAAGGGCAAAAATTTGGCTTTATCGGAGAAAACTCACGCTCGCAATTGCTCTACGTGAGTATAGGCGAGACACCACAAATTTCCTATAAATATCGCGCCGACAAAACGAGCAAAGAAGCGAAATTGGATTTTGCGAAATTCATCGACGTGAAAGGTTGGAAAGCGCAAGGGAATAAACTCGGCGAGTACAAACCGCAAGCGATTAAAGGCTTAGAGGAAGAAAAAGCTTCTGCCAAAACTAAGAAGGATAAGAAAGACCCGCCTTCGGGTACATTGGGTGTGGGAGCGCAGATTGAGTTTGATTTGTGATTATAACATAAATTACGCTAAGAAAAACGTCTTACTATATCGTTTCAAACAAGGTAGTAAGACGTTTTTGTTTAATAGAATAAGTGTATCATTTTTACGTTAAACTACTTTGGGAACTACTCAATACAATAATATAAGCACTATATTTTTTGACAGATATTCATTATTTTTTTGATGTTATTAAAACAAAAAACACATGAAATATTTACTCACCACATTGCTCATCTTACAAACTTTTTTGCTTCATGCTCAGGAGAGTACATTTATTTTGGGTAAGACCGTCAATTATCCTTCAAACAAAATAGCGATAAAATATTTATACGATAATTTTACTTCTTATGAAGCTTATATTGAAGTGGATGTTAATGAAATGGGTGAATTTAAAGCTGAATTGGTGATAGACCACCCGACATTGATTAGGGTACAATCCGAGAATATTTCTTTTGAAGTTTATGTAGAACCCATGAAAGATGTTGGTGTTTTCTTCGATGCAAATGACGTGAATAATTCGATACAATTTTTTGAAAAAGACGGATTGAAAAACAATGAGCATTTAAAGCAATTCAAGACTATACGCTATGAGGATAATCTAAAGGATATGTCTTATGATGACCGATTAAAATACATCAATGAAATACATCAAATAAAAAAAGCCAAACTACAACAAACGATAGGTTCAAGTACCTCTTTATCAAGCGAATATAAAGACTATTTGAGCATACAAACCGAGTATGAAAAGTACAATAAATTATTAGATTGGATAGATATAGACTCGATAAGCGCAGATAAGCGTCCCGAATTTCGGGCGCATTACACCCACGAAATCATCAATAATATTGAGGCTTTAAATCATCCTGCATACATTGATTTTCTGGACGAATTTACCATATTTTATTGTAAAGAAACCCTGAACAAATCACTGGATTATAACAAAAACTCGCAGACCATTTATGCTTGTATTCGAGATTCAAAAGAGTTCGTCACTGAGGTCAAAGAATACATTTTGGGCAGATTGGTTTATTTTAATCTGATACCTTCCAACCTCCATCAAGTTCAAGAGTATTATGATGATTTTGTAAACACATCTAACTCGCCATACGCGATAGATAAGGTTAAAAAGCGATACGAGAAAGTCCAAAAATTCGCAGGCGGCACTGCACCCGCTTTTGAACTGGAAGGCACAGATGGAAGAAAAATCAACTTAAAAGATTTTGAAGGCAAAAAGGTGTACCTGAGTTTTTGGGCGGCATGGTGCGGACCTTGCAAATACGAAATACGAGGCGCAAGAGAGAATAGAGCGATATTAAAAGACGACATTGTTTTCATTTACGTATCGCTCGACGAACGAAAAGATACATGGCTAAACCACAAAGTCACCAACGAAGAATCAGGCACACATCTTTGGGGACAAGGTATGGAATCAAAAATTAGAAATGATTACGGTATTGCCGGTTTGCCTACAACTTTTTTGATAGATGAAGTTGGCAATTTCATTAATAATTTTCCAAAATCAGATACTCCCGAATTTATTGACTTTATCAAAAAAATGTAAAGGGCTTTGATACCAACTAGTAAGCTGTGTTTTATTTTAACTCAATTTGTTTTAAATGTAATAAAAAAATATTATTTTTGCACTGACTTTGAATTTAAAACAATATCATTTTTTCATCATAAAAAATAAAAACAATATGACAACACAAGAAGTAGCCGACAAATTGGTAGAATATTGTCGCGCCAATCAATCCGAAAAAGCACACAACGAATTGTATCACGCCGATGTCCAAAGTTTTGAAATGCCTAATATGCCCAACCCACACATAAAAGGAATTGATGCCGTCAGGACAAAAAATAAAGAATTTGATGCAGGCGTTGAAGCCATGCACAGTGCAAAGATTTCTGACCCGACGGTAGTAGGCAACCACTTCACCGTAACCATGCACTACGACATGACGATGAAAGAGCGAGGTAGAATGAACATGGAAGAAATTGCCGTATATGAAGTCAAAGATGGTAAAATCGTCACAGAACGATTCTTCTATTGATGTCAGTTCCCCCTCTAACTTTGCCTAAGTGAAGACTCGTCAGACGAATCCCTTTATTCAGTGTGAATACTTTATGGGATAAATCACTACATTTCACAAAAACCTTCGCCTGCCGAGTAGTATCCCGTAAGCAAACTTAGACGAATAGCCATGTCATTCTTACGACTTTCTTTCTCATTATTGCATAAATGGCAATGATATAAAAATATTTTCCTCCTTCGGAAGTTATTTTTTTGTATAATTGCCATATTTGTATGGTTCGTTCTAATCTGGACTTTAGACATTTTGGAAATTAGGCAACTGGGATCTTCGGTTTTAAATCATAAGTAATTGATTCTCAATTATTTCATTTTTATTATAAATAAAAATATTTAATTAATTTTATTTTATAATTATTTGATAAAAATCCCGACAACTATCGGGATACCTAATACCAAATATCCTAATTCCCCAATATCCAAAGTCCAATTCTGATTTGTGAATCAATAAATTAAGAAACGAATCATGAATCAATGAATTACGGCAGTAAGAAGATGAAAGAGCGTCTGATTGGCATATACTATTCCTTTCCTGTTCAGTTATTGATTTTACACATTAAGAATAATCATCTTTTATTGTTTTTGTGGGTATTTCCCGTTTTGGTCATTCAAGGGAGTTTGGGCAAGTCATTCGGTATGCAATACCTCTATCTCGGACCTGAATACTTGGGTAAAGTCAATTTTTGGAGTTTTTGGTGGATGGGTTTCACCTTCTGTGGTTTCCTGACGATTTGGAACATCACCACCTATATACTGTATAGTTATCGCTTCCCTTTTTTGGCTTCTCTTGACCGCCCCTTTACCAAATACTTCCTCAACAACGGTTTGATCCCACTCGCCTTTGTCTTATACTACCTCATCGCTATTATTCAATTTCAATGGTATAATGAATTCGCTGCCGAATACAGTATTGTCTTTGATGTCATTGGTTTTCTGATGGGTGGTATTTCGATGCTCTTGTTGGCTGCCCTGTATTTTCAATATACCAATAGCGATATTAATTTATTAAGAAAAAAATTTGCGAAAGAACTCCCGCGTATTTTCAGAAACCGAAGAGACATCACCGATGACCCCGAAGGGGTATTTCGCGGAGCTTGTCGTACCGATTATTATCTGACAGAACAACTCAAAGTGCGCTTGGTACGCAATGTCGAACACTACCCCGTAGAGTGGTTGCACCGCGTATTCCGACAAAATCACCAAAACGCTTTTTTCGCCCAATTGCTCACCATTTTTTCCCTCTTCATTATGGGGCTTTTTATGGAAAATCCCTACTTGCGAATCCCTGCGGCGGGCAGTGTTTTCATCTTCGGGTCGGTTCTCGTCAGCTTATTGGGCGCATTGAGTTATTGGCTGGGGAGCTGGCGCACAACAGGTTTTATTATATTATTATTTCTGATTAATACCTTCTCCGGGCTGCCTTCCGAATTTGAAAATCACGCCTACGGACTTAATTATGAGACCGACAAAGCTCCCTATAATTACCAACATCTCGACAGCATCACTACACCCGACATCATCAGCGAGGACAAAAAAAACACACTCACAATTCTCGAAAAATGGCGTGACAAATTCGGACGCGGACGACTTATCCGCAAGCCGCGAATGGTCATCATCAGTACCAGCGGCGGCGGTTTGCGACAAAGTGTTTTTACCGTCCACGTACTCCAGCAAGCCGATAGCCTGCTCAAAGGCAGACTCCTCAAACACACCACTTTGATAACGGGTGCATCAGGTGGTATGATTGGTGCAGCCTACTACCGCGAGTTGGTCTTACAGGCACAATCCAATGACGAGATCAATATTTATAATCCCATTTACACCCATAAAATGGCAGGCGATTTGCTCAACCCCACCATTTTTGCGACGCTTGCCAGCGATATTTTTGTGCCTTGGCTCAAATTCGATTATGGCGGATACACTTACTACAAAGACAGGGGCTATATTTTTGAACAACAGCTTATCGAAAATACCGACGGACTATTGGAAAAAACCATAGCCGACTATCGCCAACCGGAGCGCGATGCCCTGATTCCGATGATGGTCCTCACGCCCGTTTCTGCCGACAATCTGCGACAAGTCTATATCTCGCCGCAAGGGGTCAGCTACCTTACCCAAGCCCTCACCGAACCCAATGACCGCCTGCTCACCGAACCCGGTGCCGTCGAGTTTGGTCGATTGTTTGCTGCACAGGATGCCGACAAACTGCGCCTGACGAGTGCCTTGCGGATGAATGCGACTTTTCCCTATATTTTACCGGATGCCTACCTGCCCAGCGACCCGCCCATGCGTATGATGGATGCCGGTTGGCGCGACAATTACGGCACTTTGGCAGCAAGTCGTTTTGTGATGAATTTCAGCGAATGGATAAAGGAAAACACGAGCGGCGTACTCATTGTACAGATGCGGGATATAGATAAACTCAACGAATTTGGCAAAGGCACCCCCACTACTGTTATAGAGCGATTGTTCAACCCGCTCGGAACAGCCGCCCGTACCAGCACCATTCAAGATTACCGCAACGATAACCAACTCAATGCCATGGTACAAGCACTCGGCAAAGACAAAGTAGATCTCGTCGAATTTGTCTATCGTCCCGCCGTAGAAAACCAACGCGCCTCCATGAGCTGGCACCTCACCCCACGCGGCAAAATTGATGTCCTCAACTGCCTGTACGATACGGAAAATCAGAAGAGTATGCGGCGGTTGGAGACGTTGGTGAAGTGAGTGCCTTATTCTTTTGCTTGCTTTTCGAGTTGTTGGATGATATTGATAAATATTCCTTTTCGTAGGCTGTCTCCATGCTGTCGTCGGTTTTTAGCCATTCAATGTCATTAAAGCCTAATTCTACGGCTTTTTTTAGATTGGATAATGCTTTTAGATTTTGGACAAAGGAAATTGGGGAATTGGGAAATTAGGTAATTCCCTATTTTTTAGATTTTTACAAAAAACAATTAATTACATGTTTTATTTTGTTAATAAAACTCATTCAATTGATTATCAATGAATTACGCTTTTAAACCAAGTTTCCCAATTCCTTAGTTCCCATTTTGTCCAAAGTCCAAAATGCTTTTTCATTTTCATTATAAAGGGCCTAGTGCTGCCATATAGCCGCTCAAAACCTTCCCGTAAAATTTTGCTTTGAGTATAGATAAATGTATGAGAAATATTGTATCTTGACTTCAAGTCTGCTATCGTACAATCACGATAGCAACGACCTAACCTAAGTTGAATATGTAGCCCCCAAAAATCAGAGCGGGGAGAGTTGTCAGACGAATTCTTTTGCTAAAAGCGAAGATATTATCAAATAATCGGTGCCTTCTAAAACAGCATTCGTCTGACAACTAAACCACCTAAAAAACTTGGGG
>CALIZI010000004.1 GCA_938028705.1 uncultured Saprospiraceae bacterium
AAATTCTCTTTCATATTTAACTTCGGAATTGACCTAAAAGCTATAAGGTTTCCGAAAACCTTATAGCTTTGATAGCCGGACTTTACGCTTAACCATACTTTTCACCGTAGAGCCAATTTTTATAATGTAAAAACAAATTACGAATCAACTCAAATTGTAAAATACGTCTGAATTGGAATTTGTGATTTGTTTTTTGGAATTTTATTAGCACTATATTTTGATTTTAAGACTTTTACATAGTACACCTTTTTTACGTCGGATGTATTTTCAAAAATGGGGAAGGCATTGGGTCAGGAAAAAGATACAGCCTTTTGTCAATTATCTGAATGCTGATGACAAGATACTTGACATAGGCAGCGGTAGTGGCTTGGTGACACATACCCTAAGTGAATCGGGCTATGATGTCACGCCTTTGGATATTGCTGATTTGAGTTATGCCGAATCCGTCAAGCCTGTGGTGTATGATGGACAAACGATGCCTTTTGCTGATCAAACTTATGATGTTGCTTTACTATTGACAGTACTTCATCACATCGACCAACCGGACGAAGTATTGCGCGAAGCCTGTCGGGTAGCACATCGGGTGATTATTATAGAAGATATTTATGATCATTTTTTTCAAAAAAAACTGACCTTCTTTATGGATAGTTTGGTCAATTGGGGCTATGCCCCATGTCCGCATACCAATAAAAATGACGAAGCATGGCAGCATACTTTCGAAGCCATGAATATGAAAGTAAATGCAGTAACTTATCGGCGAGTGTTGTTTTTATTTAAGCAAGCAGTGTATCATATCGAAAATAAGGCTAAATTTGCGGAATAATGATGAAATGTGAATAATGCGATAATGAAATTCGTACTATTATAGCATTAAAACATTTCATCATTATCGCATAAAAAAAACGTGCCTATTCGAAGAATAAACACGTCCCAAAAACCATTATGAAAAGAATAAACGAACTATGAAAACCTCTGTTAAACTTTATTATTGTTGTTATGTATAGGTTTTACGCTCATTTTTATTAAATGTTTCAAAAGAAGATATTTTTTTTAAATTTTTTTAAAACATTTATTCTTATAACATGTAAGATAAGGTAAAAATCATATAAAATCAAGTATATATTAGTAAAAAAATAAAAAATAATAGTGGAATATTTGTCACAACACATAGAGTCTTTGATATTTGCAGCCGAGCAACCCGTCACATTAAAAGAAATAAAGACATGTTTGGAGGAGACCTTTCAAACCAAATTTAAACAAACAGACTTGGCGGATACTGTACAAGGCTTAATGAAAAAATATGAAAATGATGGTTTTTCTTTTGAAATCATAGAAATTGCGGAAGGTTATCAATTTTTGACCAAAGGTGCGTACCACAATTCCGTAGGCACGATGCTCAAGCAAAAAACCAAAAAACGCCTGTCACGAGCGGCGCTTGAAACGCTCTCTATTATTGCTTACAAGCAGCCTGTCACGAAAAGTGAAATGGAAAAAATCAGGGGAGTCAGTTGTGATTATTCCGTTCAAAAGCTCTTGGAAAAAGAACTGATAGCCATCACGGGGCGCAGCGATGCGCCCGGACGACCACTATTATATGGTACAAGCGAAAAATTTATGGATTACTTCGGCATCAAATCCATTAAAGACCTGCCCAAACTCAAAGACTTCAAAACCGCCGACAGTGAAATAGGAGAAGCCGCCTCTGCCGACGAAGCCCTATCGGAAGCCTTAGCTAAGAACTCGTCGGCTGCCACCGAAAATGTACCTTTGGCAGGCGAAGCCGCACCGGAAACACCAAAAGACGAAACATTAACAAAAGACGAGACACCAACAGAAGTACCTTTAGCCGATCAAACCGAAACAGAAGTACTGACAGAAGATACGCCGACAGACAATACATCCGAAGATACGACAGACAGCCTGTCAGAAGAAGCAACAACGATTTTGCCTGATGAAGAAACTGTGATTTTATCTGATGAAATAAGAACAGACGAAGAAGAATAGGCTTGTTTAACGATAATAAAACGAATCACGAATCAACAAGTTACGAATCACGAAATATGAGCGATAAATATAAAAACTACATCTCCAAGCGTCAGCCCGAAGACCCCAACAAGCCGCCGCGACTCAACAAATATGTGGCGAATGCAGGCATCTGTTCGCGCCGCAAAGCTGACGAACATATCAAAAATGGATTGGTGAAGGTCAACGACGAGGTGATTCGTGAAATGGGCTACCGCGTACAGTCCGGAGATGTGGTCAAATACAAAGATGAAGTCATCAAACCCGAAACCAATAAGGTCTATATCCTGATGAACAAACCCAAAAATGTCGTCACCACAGTCAGCGACGAAAGGGCGCGTAAAACCGTCATGGAAATTGTCAAAAATGCTTGTCCTGAACGTATTTATCCCGTTGGGCGATTGGACCGCAATACTACAGGTTTGTTATTACTCACCAATGATGGTTCGCTTGCCGATAAGCTCATGCACCCTAGCAACGGTGTCCGAAAAATATACCACGTCACCCTCAACAGACCCGTTACAAAGCGACACTTAACCGAAATAGAAAAAGGCATTACGCTCGAAGACGGACCCGTCATGGTGGACAAAATCAACTACCTCGAACCCGATGATAAAACTATCATCAGCATCGAAATACACATTGGCAGAAATCGTATTGTTCGCCGCATTTTCGAGCATTTCAAATATACGGTCAAAAAACTCGACCGCGTATATTATGGCGGACTGACCAAGAAAAATATCACGCGCGGCTATTATCGGCATCTGACTGAGAAGGAGGTGATTATGCTAAAGCATTTTTCTTAGAGAAAATTCATGAACTTTCTCTGCGCTATATTTCAAATTTCAACTTCCCTTCCGTCGGTTCCAAGAAAGCATTACCTCACATCACGCACACGAGTATGTGCATGAGGCATTTCTATCAAACCTTTGATAGCATCAAAAATACCGTGCTTCATAAGATTTTTGTAGAAATATCACAAGCACCCGATTTTAATTATGGCGAACTCGCCATAATTAAATCCTGCACTTATTATCAATTGTTGCGACATGTCGCAATAATTCAAATAATAAAAATTATAATGGATTGAAAAACGAAATCGTAATGGGATAATTGTGACAACTACCCGACAGCAAATTCAGGAATTAACTCCCGTTGATAAGGAGAACGGAATCCTAATACAATATCATCTTTAGGAATGCCTTTTTCGTATAAGAGTAAGGCGATTTTAAGGTCGGTGCCGTCGTGCTGAATCCATACTTTTCCGGTAGATTTCACGTCAATGTGTACGAATGGCAGGTAGGTACGTCTGCGACCTTCTTCCCAACCTACATCAAACAATAAATAATGTCCTGCTTCATGGTCTTGGATAATTTGGGTTTCGATAGGGTCGTTTTCGTGTATCCAACCACCTATTTCCGAGACGATTTCGCTGACGATTTTTTTATATTTTTTTATTTTTTCCATTTTACAATTTCTTCTTTTTTCTCATCAAAAACCAACATTCTGACCTCATACAATTCGGCAATTTCTACAAAATAATCATCGTCAAAAAATGATTCGTCGAAGCCTCGCGGAATGGCTAAAAAGAGTGTCCTGTCCGGCTCTTTCTTTGTCACTGCGGGGCGATAAACCAAAAACTGACCAAGCGCATCTTCAAATTGGTCTAAATCCGATAAGCCCAAAAAACTTTTGATTTCTACCAAAATTTTTTCCATTCCCTTTTCCGCACCAATGAATGAGCGTTCTGCCCCTAAGTCAACGTAGCCTTTCTTTTTGCCCAATTTGATGTAGTAAGGGTCGTGCGTAATCGCCCAACCGTCTTTTTCCAAAATTCGCCTGACGTGGTCGTGGTATTTATCTTTTGCCGGCACACTGTTTTGATTTTTGTTGAAATATGTGATTTCGTATTGGTAAATTTAAGGGATTTTGAACGGATTTACAAATTTGTGCAACATGTCGCACCAACTCAAACGCGCCTTAGCCGTCGCCAAGATGAATCAGCGTAAATCGTAACCACTACTCACCAAACTCATCAATCAAATGTTGCGGGTCACGCTTTTCGTGTGTGAGGTAAACTACGATGACTTCTTTCTCCTCTTCATCAATCGTGAAAATGATTTTGTAAGACCATTTGAGAATACGGTGATAGGTGATTTTTTCGTTGCTAATATCATGCACGATGCTATGACCTGTCGGCATAAAATGCAGACCATTCATCGCTTTCCAAAGTCCGGTATGTACTTTTTCGGCAACTTCAAAGGAGACATTTTCGCAGAGATAATCTACAATCTCATCTAATTGTGCTTATATGACAGGTTCAAATATTACTCGGTAGATTTCTTCTTCAGCCATGCGTCAGACCTTTTTTTGAGTTCATCAAAGGTGAGGTAATTGCCGTTTTTTACGGATTCGACTCGTCTGTCCAATTCGGCTTTCATTTCTTCTACCGATGAGAAGGCGGGTGTACCGTCTGCCTTGTAGCCGATTACGTCCTCTGCTTTGCCGGATAAATGAGCATTGAATAAGGTGTGAATCGCCTCCACGAAAGTATCATCTACCTGTTCGAGATAATCGTGTATTTGTGCTTTCTTTTCTGTTATCGTCATAAAATTTGCTTTGACATTCTTGAAGGAAATTAAAGATAGGGATTTTGTGGGAGTTTCGCAAAAAAACGTAAGGCTCTCAACTCCCCACGACCACCACAGCAAGCAATATGACCAACAACAAGCTCAATATGAACCGGACTGAAGCCGATAAAGAGGTGGAACATTTAGGCGGGGCGGATAGGTGAGGGCTACACAAGAAATTCTACGGCTCAATGATTTCACAAAAATCCAGCATCAAATGGAATAACTCAATTTCAGATAAATTACCTTCCCGATTATGTGTAGATTGGTAAATGTGTCCTGCGTATTCTTCTGAAAAAACGTCTGTGGTATGTGTTTCTATGGTGCTTATTGTTTCGGTTTGTTTTGAGAGTCTTTTTTTTAAATCGTTGATAATGTCAGCTTCATTTCCAGCTTCTATGAAGCCGATCATTCCGGCAATAGGGAGTTCTGCCCCATATCTGCCAATGACGAAACGCTGAATGCCGTTATTGATGTACGCTAAGTTTTTCTCATTGCTTTTCAGACGCTTGCATTCTATAATTAAATCAGGAATATAGGAAGGTGTTGCGAAAATCAACTCAATGTCAAAGCGTCTTATATCGTCTTCGTCTAAGACATCATGTGGCTCATTTTTAAATTTGAATTGTAGATATCTATCGTCTCTATTTTTGGACGATTCATCGTTCAACAGAGCAATAGCCGTCCTCAAAATATCTTTTGTAATGAGGCCTTCAAGCTTGCTACTTTGTTCCGATAATTTGTACTTTTTAGTACTCAAGACAAACTCATATCCCCGATACAAAAACAGAAAACCGTTTTCGAGGTACTCACAAAGGTCTTCATCCGAATAACCAAATTCATTTATATTCTTAGGCTCATACATGGGCTAATGTGCTTTTTTGTGGCATGATTAATCTCGGAATAAACTCATCTAAGTCCAAGTAAGCAACGGCTTCATGCCAGCATTTAAATTCATTAGGCTTAATCACCCAAAAAGCGTCTCTATCAATTATTTTCACGTCCTTTTGTATAAAAATACGGTCAGTTATTTGCTCAGAACCAAATGCGGCAAAGAACATTTTCATTATATCAGTTTGCTCTTTATCTTTTTGATAATTAATAATGCTTTGAGGTTCATCTTTTACAACTCTAAACTTTACACCAATCATAAAATCACTTTCAAATACATCCACTTGGAAATATTTGCCCGGCTTGTTAAATACTCTTGTATAATGATTTATGAATACTTTGGCGTATTTAGTAATTTGTGATTTACCGACTTTTTCAAATGGTGTACTGTCGCCTTTAAATAAAGGAATAGAAACCGTCTGTGAAAAATCAATCAATGCTTTCTCCTCTTTTGTGAAGTTGTAAGTCTTGTTGATGACTCGTTCTATTTGCCGTTCTAAATCTTGTACTTTTTGTTCTAATTCCGTTTTTTCTTGTTCTAATTTAGGGCTAAATAAAGCTCCTTCATTTGTTTGTTTTAATTGATGTAATTTGCCCTTTATAGCGGAAATTTCATCTACGAGGTCGGCGATTTTTGGGTTTTGAGCTACGGGTAGGGAGAATTTTTCATCATCGTGGGCTTGTTCTCGCTCGATTCCTACAGAAGAACCTACTGTAAACATGTAATAAGAAAAATACTTAGAATTTAATAAGCCGACAAATTGTTTTAGTATTTTAATATCATTGATATTGTTTGATTTTATGGCAGTTAGTGAGCTTTTAAATACGCCCGAATGAGGTAAAAAAGCTGCAACAGCGGAAAACTCATTATTTAAACCTTCTTTAATAACCAAACTATTTCCTTCAAATAATCCTTCTAAAAAAAGTGCATATTTTGCTCTGTGTGCAAATTCTCTATCCCATTCTTTTTTGTTTTTCCCTCTTCCCACGAACCAAACTCTATTGTCATCCTTCTTTGCAAAGTATTTTTCAACATCCTCATTTGTGTCAATTAACGCAAGGTTTTTAAGATGATCGACTTTCTGTTTGTCACCTCCACCAAGCATTATTCCCTGTTTTACCAAATACTTATTTTTGTCAGCTATTCTACTGATTGTTTCGTGATTTTCCTTTAAATATTTCACAAATTTTAAATCCAATAAATTCCCATACAAAAACACTTTCCAAGCCCAATCAAAATCAATAAATTGCTGTTGACGAATTTTTTTATAATCAAATTTTTGAATCGTTAGTATTTTAAAAACCTGAAAAATTCGATTATTTTTAGGAGAATAATGATGTACTATATTTTGAGCGATATTCTCTTCTGTCCACTTGTATATTAAGAAAGCACAAGGACCGATAGTTGTTTTAGCCCCCTTCGGTTTGAATGAGAATAAATCTTTTCTGACTGCCGAAAAATCAACTACCTTTTCAACTTTAGTTTGATTTAAAAAGTAATTTCTGAATACATTAGATTGCAGATTGTGTAAAACCTTACTCGTGACCAATAATGCACAAGTTGTTTCATCTTTAATAGCAAAATCAAAAGTTCGTAAAAGAAACCCCTGCGCGATTTCATTATTATTAATGAGTTGAATTTGTGTTTTTTTCTTGTCAGGAAAATACGCTAAAAGGCGTTGCAATTCTTGCGGTTCTTGCTTCAACCGCTCCTTCCCATATTGCATATACGGGCTATCCTTCACCTTTCCCCACGGCGGATTTCCAATGATAAAATCCAACTTCACTCGCTTGAATTTTTCTATAAAATCGTTCTGTTTATTATCCTTAAAATCAGTTTCAAAAAAATCAGCTTCAAAAAAATTGCTGCGTAGTAGTGGTGGGAATTTAAAACCTTCAATATCTTTTGGTTCTTCAATAAAATCCAAAAGCGTGATGTACAAGGAGAAAATAGAAACATCTATCGCATCTCTGTCCTTATCAATTCCATAAATATTTGCAGATAAAATCGCACATATATCACTCTTAAATGCTTCCGTTGAAGTGTCAGGATTTAGCGATTTATACTTCAAAATAATCCGCCGTAGAGCGTCCACCAAAAAAACACCCGACCCACAGGCAGGGTCTAAAGTTGTGCAATGCCAAGTATCTTGTTGTTGAAGGTAAGGTTCAATTGTTTCATTTATCAGGTAATCAACTAAGAAAGGCGGTGTGTAAAACGCTTTATTTTTATCCTGTTTTTCATATCCCATGAAATATTCATAGATATTACTGACAAGCTCTATCGGAATGACAGAAAAATCATATAAATGAAATAAAGAACGTTGTCCGGTAGATATTTCATCGCCTTTGAAAAGACCGCTAATAATCCTTAAATCATTACTATTTAATTGCCCCTGTTCGTATTCCAGATTTTCAATAAAAGGAAATAAATCACCATTAAAAACACGCTGTAAATGCTGAAATAATTCGTACAACCGTTTTTTGTCTTGAATAATCTCAGTTAAATTTTCCTTTGTGAGATAGTCAAACTTATCGAAATTAATTCTAACTTTTCTGTCTATCAAATATCGCACAAAAATCAAACGTCCGAGAACGCGATTAATAACAGCGGTAGTATTTTCTTTATTTTCTTTGGGTTTACTTTTAATAAACTTTTCCCGAACTGCACCTATGTTTGCGAGTAACTTATAATCTACTTTGTTTTCATTTTTAAATGCCAACTCATGAGTTTCCCATATTTTTCCCGATACAATATTCCAATACGAAAATTGTTTAATATTTGCGTCTGGTAAATCATTCAATTCGCCCGTAGATGCATCTATATCAAAGGCATTTTTAATCTCAATTTTTGATTTGACATTAATACGAATTTCATTACCGTCATCTGAAATGGGGTTTTCCTCTCCTTCAAAAAAGATAATGACGGGAGCTTTATTGAAATTCCAGCAAAGTTGTTGTGTACGTTTTTTATCCGAACAATTATGAAAGAAAAGTATCAGAGGTTCATTATTGAAACAATAAAAAGCAAAAGGCTGGATAACTAAAAGGGCTTGTTTTGTTTTAAAGGATAGCTTCTCCCAACTTTCTCCATTAGACATAAAGTGTAAACCATTTTTTACACTCAATTCTAAGTTATGGTATTTTTTAGTAGAAGGCACGATTGAAACAATTTGATTTTAAATGCTTAAATTATCACTATAAAATTTAAAGATAGCGACTTTTTACCTAAAAAACCAACAAATTATTGTAAAAAAACCTTGATAATTGATTTATACCAAGATGAATCAACGTAAACCCTAACCCCTCTAACAACTCCCCACGACCACCACAGCAAACAATATGACCAAAAACAAGCTCAATATGAACCGGACTGAAGCCGATAAAGAGGTGGAATAATTAGACGGGGCGGATAGGTGAAACCGTAACGGCTGTTTCAACTGCCGACGACCGCAAGGGAGCAACACATTTGCATTATTACACCAAAAACTATATCTTTACTCTATGACTACGTTAGAATTAAAAGGCAGTATTTACGATTTAATTTCAAAGGTAAATGATGACGCTACGCTCAATCATTTACATGATGTGGTACGTGATGTAGTGGCGCAAAGTTTAACAGAAAAACATCCTGATATTTTCAAACCCACCCGCGAAACCGTCACACTCGAACAACTCAAAAAAGAGCAAAACTTCACAGGTATTGACCGAGCCGAATTTGATGCTTTGGCAAAAGAATTGGACATCCAAGAATCTTATGAAGAACTGATTGAACAACTCTGATGAACTACCTCTCAATTATGGCTTTTTTCCATAATTAAATCCTGCACTTACCAATTGTTGCGACATGTCGCAACAATTTAAATAGCAAAAATTATAATGGATTCAAAAAACGAAACCGCAACGGGATAATTGTATACGCAGTGCGTATACAATTTGCAAATCCACCAAAAAAATTCTAAATTTGAATCAAAATTACCGCTTATGACTATGATACAAAACATTCGCCAATCGGTACACACTTATGTGGATGAATTGGACGATGATTTTTTGAGGGCTGTTCATGCGATGTTGGAGACTTACAGGCAGGATAAGGAAAGCATTGCAAGCTACGATATTCAAGGAAATCCTAAGACGGTCAGCGAATTACAGGCAGAACTTGCTGAATCACTTGCCGCAGGTAAAAGAGGGGAAGGCTGGACATTAGAACAACTCAAAACCGAATCCGACAAATGGTTGACACGTACCAAGTAATCACCACACCACCCGCCAACCGTTGTTTGGAGGACATCGTGGATTATGTCCGTCGTACAGCCTCCGACGAAACTGCCCTCTATGTACGCAATGGTATCTTGGAGACGATTAAGAAGTTGCGTACTATGCCCGATTCAAATGGCATCCAACACAATATCAGCACCGAAGAAATCACTTACCGACGAATTATCAAATGGTCCTATCGTATCATTTTCACCATAGATGAAGAAGAAGCCACCGTTTATGTCTTGCTGATTGACCACACGAAAAGAGACCCCGAACGACTGAAACGGATTTTTGGTGTGGAGTGAGTGTAAACCGTAACGACTCCCTCAACTGCCACTACTTCCGTGCTTGTGACTGAAACCGATAAAGAGGTGGAACAATTAGACGGGGCGGATAGGTGAGGGGTGGGAGGAATCATAAATCCAAAAGTCTGTCTATCAACTTCTGCGGGTCTTGCCGACTATGCGAAACATCTACAATGACAACGGTTTTCATTTCTTCATCAATGTGGAAAACGATGATGTATGACCACTTCAAAACTCTCCGGTAAGTCAATTCAGTATCACTCACACTGCGTACTCGGGTATGTGCGTGTGGCATTTCTATCAAGCCTTCGATAGCATCAAAAATACCGCGTTTCACCTTGTCCGCAACCGATTTGGAGGCGTTATTTTCCAAATAAAATACGATGTCATCAATTTGTGATTCGGCAAAAGGCGTGAACTCAATGTCGTACAAATCGCTCATAGTCCGTATTTGGCTTTCATTTCTTTAAGGCTTTTTCCCTCGCCGCGCTTGACGGCTTCCAAGCCCTCGCGATAGACTTCTTTCATCTCCGAAGCGGATTTGGGATTACCGTTAATGTCGTAGCCGATAATTTCGTTTTGTTTGGCAATGTATGTGTCGAGCATCGCGTGTATTGCCTGCACGAAACTGTCATCTACCTGTTCGAGATAATCGTGTATTTGTGCTTTCTTTTCTGTTATCGTCATAAGATTTGCTTTGACATCCTTGAAGGACATTAAAGATAGGGTTTTTGTGGGAATATCACAACTGCCCGATTTTAATTATGGCAAATTCGCCATAATTAAATCCTGCACTTACCAATAGTTGCGACAGTCGCAATTATTCACATTTTTGTATTTTTAATGCGAATTTTGTTTATGTTTTTTCTAAAAACACCAAATAATCATGCTATATTAGCAACTTCAATAATCCGCTAAATTTCAGTAAAAATCATCGCTTTTCAAATTTGTGCGACATGTTGCACAAATTTACTTTAGACTCGTCAATTATTGCGACACTGTCACAATAATTGAGATAATACATTGATAATGAGCAAATCAAAAAACGAAATTACTGTACAAATATCCGAACAGCTTTTTGAAGGAGTCAGGCAATTGATTGATACTGCACAAACAACTGTTGCTATCAGTCTGAATGCGGAAATGACGGTGTTATATTGGACATTACATCAACAGCGAATTACTCAAAGGGGAACGTGCTGAATTTGGAAAGCGTGTGTTGGAAAATTTATCTAAAAAATTGGTGCAGAATTACGGTCGCGGCTTCTCTCGAACGGGACTTGTGCGTATGTGTAAAGTCGCCGAAATATTTGACGAGGAAATTTGTGCGACACTGTCGCACAAATTGAGTTGGAGTCACCTACTCGAACTCTCATTTCTTGACGACCCACTCAAAAGAGACTTCTACACTCAAATGTGCATCTACGAAAAATGGAGTGTTCGGGTATTGCGAGATAAAATTGGCGGGATGTTATTTGAGCGGACTGCCATAGCCAAAGAACCCGAAAATATCATCCGCGATGCCCTCCAAGACATGAGCGAGCGACAAGAACTCAATCCCGAATTGGTCTTTAAAAACTCCTACATTCTCGACTTCCTCAACCTGCCTGCCAACTACTCCGAAAAAGAACTCGAAGATGCCCTAATTGCACACATTGAGCAATTCATCCTCGAACTCGGCGACGGTTTTGCTTTCATAGAACGCCAAAAACGCATCCCGATTGACTCCACCGATTATCATTTGGACTTGCTGTTTTTTCATCGCAAACTCAGAAGGTTGGTCGCTATTGACCTCAAACTTCGTAAATTCCTCCCCAAAGATAAAGCCCAAATGGAACTCTACCTCAAATGGCTCAAACTCCACGAAATGCAGCCCGGCGAAGACACCCCCGTAGGCTTGGTACTGTGCAGCGAAGGCAATACCGAACACATCGAACTCCTGATGCTCGACGAAACAGAAATCAGAGTCGCGCAGTACCTCACCGAACTGCCCAGCAAAGCATGGTTTGCCGATAAACTCAAACGCGCCTTAGCCATCGCCAAGATGAATCAGCGTAAACCCTAACCTCTCCCACACCTCCCCACGACCACCACAGCAAGCAATATGACCAACAACAAGCTCAATATGAACCGGACTGAAGCCGATAAAGAGGTGGAACATTTAGACGGGGTGGATAGGTGAGGGGCGAAAGAGGCTATCGAGCAACTAAAAAGCGAACAGTAAATAATCACTGTTCGCTCATTTTTTGGAATGATTATCTCACAGGAAAATCAAACACTAACCTTGAGAGATACTTGTCTCGTCACTTTTTCATTTGTAGATTCTGGTAGAAAGTATGCTGTGAGATTCCAAGTTATCATAATTGCAGAAAACAACCACAAGTTCAATATAATTGCAATACCAAGATGCATTAGAATCGTTGCCATTACGCAGAAGTTTCTCGTTTTCCTAAAAGAGACTAATAACGGGTGTAAAAGCTCAATCAAAATTGTAAATATCCCAATTCCAACGAGCAAATATGGAAAATCAGCCGTCCAGTTCAAAGGAATTTCAAAATCGGTATTCACATAAGGCAAATGTACTGCCTTCCAAATGGATTCTCCATTCCACCAATTGTAACCGAGAGCTTTGCAAAGACCAGAGAAAAAGTAAGCGATACAGATGTGAATCCTAAAAATGGAAAGATATATGCCATTTGGCTTCGAGTATTTCCATATCAAGTTATCAATTGAAAAATTATGACCAACTGGAAATATACAGCAATAGAACAGAGACATTGACAGAAAATAGTCAAATCCGTAGGAGAACATAACCGCAGATTTTACAATCGCAATTTGTGAAAACAAAACTAAGATTGCACTCAACCTAGAACAAAATCCAATTATCAAAAGTAAGTTTAATCCAATGAAGATTAAAATGAAATGATTAGAGGTAAAACTCAACCAACCTAGGTCTTGTACGAAAGCAACTATTTCAGGTAATGTGATGATGAACTCTCGCGTCTTTAACTCCAATAAATCATTTGGAACAAGAGGGGCATCAGAGTAAAAAAGGTGAATATCATCATTGATAATAAGTACACTCACTATTGATAAAATACCTGTCATAATTCTAAAAAAAGTAAAATTCGACAGATGATTATCAGCTTTATATAATCGTTTAAGCATAAGTCAAATATTTATTTCTTTAAGCAATAATAAGCGAGGTTTCACTTTACCTTGCCTATATTTTTTAAGGCTAGGAAAATCATATAAATTTGAAAACTACGGATAAAAAAATAACTACCTATTCCAAGAAAGCCATTAGTTCCTCCAGTTTTTCTGGGGGGATGTCATGTTCTTTGAAGAACTGTTGAGCCAATTGCCAATGAGCGAGGACTATAAGCCCTTCCATGA
>CALIZI010000005.1 GCA_938028705.1 uncultured Saprospiraceae bacterium
TTCAATATATCCTGATTTATTTTCCTTTGTATTTTCGTCAATATAGTTCTCTATTTTCATTGTTCTATTTTGGGCTTTGGTGAATGTGCTACTATATTTTGTGAGAACCTCATTCAGAAGATTAGGATCAAATCCCTGCAAACCCCACAAATCAATCAAAGTAGAAGGATTATTACTCGCATAATTGTAGGGTGTGAGGTCGGGGAAATTCTCTATAATCGGGTCCACCGAAGGAAAACGCCCCAACTCCGCATCATACCACCGGAAGCCATAGTCATACCAATCCAGCCCCAAGTCGGTATTCAATTCCTTACCATTATATAGGTAGTGATTCGTCGCAGTAATGCTTCTATCATGACGCATACCGAAAGGATAATAATCCGCTTCTTGTATAATCTCCGGTGTACCGTCATCATTATTATCGGTGAAGATGACTCTTGTATTGCCTAAGTGGTCTTTGAGATAATACTCATATCGCCACACGCCACTTTGCAGCGTAGCTCTACCTTCTTCATGATAAATAGCATCTATGCTACCATTCGTATATTCAATACCACCAAGGTAATCCTGCGAGACACCACTGACGGTTTTTTGTAGTTTATTGCCATTGGCATCATAGAGAAAAGTTATAGAGTTTTGCGTCAAAACAGATTGTTAGGGTAAATTGAAGTTATTGTCAAGAAAATTACATCTTGATAGTTTTAGAACAATCTTTAAAGGGGATTTCAGACATAAAAAATCCTGTAAAACTGTCAAACCCTATTCGAAAATCTGCATGAGGACGAATATAGTTATAGGCGTAGTGAAAATTGAGTGGCTCACCTTTATTTTGTTCTTCTTGGCAGAATACTTCATATTTCTCATTTCCTATACTCACGTCTATCTTCGATGTGCATCCATTTTCTTCCATGTAAAAAATGACACTCCACATTAGATAACCTCCTCTAAAATCATATATTGCATATCTCTTTTTTTTTGTAAGAGGATAATCAGGATTAACAGAAGCTCCATTAAATTTTACTTTGTGTTTAGTTATTATATCATTCATCAAAGGCTCCCTCCCAACAGTAATCATCTCATTGATAAGATGGAGAATCTTCAAATCTTTTTTTCTTTTTCTTTTCTTATATTTTCTTTGAATGAAAGTATCATATTCAGTACATTCTTTTTGTATGTTTTTCATCATTACTTGCCATTCTGTCTCACTATATCGGATAGGAGTTTTCTGCCCATACATGAATAAAAAATTAAACGACAAAATTAATATTAATGCAATTTTACTCATTATTTTATTTTTGATTTATATACAAATATAGTCGGAGGATATTTATGCTACTATCCTCCGACTTGATTATTATTATCGTTTTTTCAATAGGTGTGGATAAAGGGTATTTCGCCTTTCCATTAAGCCTTCTTTTCGTTCAGCATCTCGAGAACCTTGCCTATTTGAATAGTGAAAATATTTATCATAAACACCATAGCCAACTTCCCAGTTTTGATACCCAATAATACCTCCCAGAACTTCTCGTTCCATTCTAAACCCTCTTTCATCAGGATGCCCCGGTCCCCCTTCTGGGTCATCGGCAAAATTAACACGAGCTCCTAAGTGAGCTATTTCGTGCCCAAAAACAGCGATAATAAAACGCTCAACACCAATATTTTCGGCTCTCATAAAAGCACGCATATGACTTTTAGGGATATACCCGGGGCCACTAAAAGAATTCATAGGAGTGCCTTCTTTTTTGCTCATTCTGTAATCTCGAAGTATCTCATATATTTTTTTATCGAAAGTGACACGCCACTCACCGTTTGGTACGTTGTGTGTCGTAGCATAGGCAGAATGGCTATCAAAGTTTCCAGAGCCATCACTACTCATTAGGTTTACGATTTCATCGTCACCATTTTCGTCCTTGCCAATATTCAACTTGGTTGTATTTGCAAATCTTAGCTGAGGTCCGCTATTTCTTGCGAATAATTTCATAAATCTTCGTTTGTTTCCTTTGAAAGTTTGTTTTGGGTCATTGAAAGCCGATATTTCTAATGCTTTTTCCCACTGTTCGCGTGACCAACCACGAACTACCTTACGGAATATTCTTATCATTTTTCTCATTTCTCTCTTCTGGCTTTTATTTCCGAAAATTATAAATCTACCATCAGTATCAATATTCCTTATCGGATTATTCGCCACATAATTGAAGGGTGACATAGAAGCATAGTTCTCAGCTAGTGGGTCAATCGTACTCCAACGTCCAGTCTCCACATCAAGCCATCTCGCTCCGTAATCATACCAGTCCAACCCCAAGTCAGTATTCAGTTCTTTTCCATTATACAGATAATGATTCGTGGCAGTCGTGCTTCTATCATGACGCATTCCAAAAGGATAATAATCCGCTTCCTGTATAATTTCTGGTTCGCCATCATTATTTGTATCTGAAAATATGACGCGAGTATTCCCCAAGTGGTCTTTGAGGTAATACTCATACTGCCACACATTATTACTCAATGTAGCCCGACCTTCTTCATGATAAACCGCCTCTACTGCACCGCCACTGTACTCAATACCACCAAGATAATCCTGCGAACTACCACTGACGGTTTTACGAAATTTATTGCCATTGGCATCGTACAGGAAATCTATGTAGAACAACCCCGCCAAAAGGCGAGGCTGTTCTACAAGTGAATCATTAATAATGGATAGCTAAATCTGGTATTAAAATTTGAATTGAGTCAATAAAACTCTTTGAAATAAAATTTGCCTCTAATCCTAAATTATTCAAATTTTTCATCTTTATCAATTTTTGAATATTTATATCATCAGAACTTAACTCACATTCATTTAAAGACAGTGAGCTTATATTTTTTAAATGATATAATCTACTAATGTCAATATTTTTATTGTGACTAAAATCTAAATATTTCAATTTATTGAGCTTCGATAAATTAAATGTAATATCTTGAAGGTCAGTATTTAAAATTGATAAATATTCAAGTTGAGTAAGGTTTACAATTTCATCAGGTAAACTTCTGATGTAGTTACAATCGATAGGTTTAGAGTAGCTTACGACATCGCAAGAACCACCTGAAACGACTAAAATTTTTAATGATGTCAATGAAAATAAGTCTTTGGGTAGTTTAGTGGCATTGACATTTCTGATTTGTAATTCAACAATATTTCCACTTCCATCTTTAATCACTTTCTCTATTAAAAACTTTTTTTCTATATTAGATAAAGGATTCTTTTTGCAAGAATAACACCAAGATAGTCCCAAGATTAATATCCCTATAATCAACTTTTTTCTAATCATTTTTCTGTACCGTTTTCGTTAAGAATTATATTTGATACTTTTCCAAGCATTAAGGTTCCTTTACCATCTTTGGTTACTCTATTCACAATGTTTTGAACATCTGACTGTAAAACTTTCCTTGTGCCTGGATTCAAGGTTTTTCTTCCTGATGGTTGACTCCCATAACCATACTTGTCAGCTACAGGAACTCCTCTTTGAGTCATTAGTCCGGGTATTCCACCTTTAATAGTATTGTCATGCTGTGGGTCAGGTTCGCTTGCATCATACCAATCATAACCATGCCCCATTTCATGTGCAGGAGTAGTTTTACTTTTAGCTATATCTTGTGTTGTAAAATATCCTGCATTAGAATTACCCTTCCAAAAAGATGAACTTGAAACTACAAGTTTTTTACCATCACCTATACGAACAAAATTATTCAAAGGAGTAGAGTTATGATTAGCTTTCATTTCAGCAAATTTCTCACTAACAGCTACACCAACAATCTTGAATTCTATTGAGTAACTTTTACCCTCGAAAGATATCTTGCCACCCGGCTCATTCCATGTGTCGGCAATTCCTTTTGCTGTGTTTACAGCTACGTTTTTGTTTGCTCCACTACCGTAGAAATATATCACAGAAGTAACTGTAATTTTACCTCCTTCAATTACTGCAACGCCAGACTTTCCATTTGGGTCTATGTAGTTGATAGGATTATTCACCGCATAATGATAGCCACTCCAAGAGTCAAATTTTTCTGCTAATGGGTCTATTGCACTCCACCTACCAGTCTCTACATCAAGCCATCTCGCACCATAGTCATACCAATCCAAGCCCAAGTCAGTATTGAGTTCTTTACCATTATACAAATAATGATTCGTGGCGGTACTTCTATCATGGCGCATACCGAAGGGATA
>CALIZI010000006.1 GCA_938028705.1 uncultured Saprospiraceae bacterium
CAATAAAAAAGCCGGATGATTCTCTTCGCGGGAGAAGCACACGGCTCTGAAAGCTAAGTAGTTCCGCTTTGAAGAGAACTACACTTAACTTTGTTTAAAATATAAAATTACAAAAAAATTATGAACAGATTAAATGTTTTAACCACAATTTTATGCCTGACCCTACTCATCAATGGTTGTCAAAAGGATAGTATCATTGATAGTGCCAAACCTGAAAATCAATTACAAAGCACTGATATTGACCTAAGAAGCTACGATGAAGAAATTTGCGGTGGAATCAGCGAACTTTGCTTGAAATGCCATATTGAAGTTATACAAGGACCAGATATTCCAATATTCCCAAGGCTTTCAGAGTCAAATGGGAGAACTCCCCAAATTACCGAAGGGATAGACAACAATTACCTCGAAATGATCATTGACGGTGAAACCTACACTATTCGACCTGCCAATTACTTTGGCGAACAAACTCAAGAATACCTCATCAGTAGCCCTAAAGGTAACTACATCACTAGTAATATTCAAAACGAGTATGTAAGGTCAAAAGCCTTAGAAGTTGAACTACCTGATGTTTTACAAAACATATATAAACTTGACCACAAAAGATTCATAGAGGGTAATTTAAACTTTGACGAGGTGCAACGATGTTTTTGGACGGAAGACTGAATTAATAGAATCAAAAGAGGAAGGATACATCATAGGTGTAGAAAATTCTAGAACTTTTGTAGGAGGAGGTGGAGATGTCATTCTGTTTGATCCTTGTTTTGGTGCCAGTATGTCTGCTTTAGTGCTGAAATATCAAGAAGTATTAGGTATGAATGACCCTCATACGGATGCTGAACAAATTATTGAAAATGCACTGAACGCTAATACACCTGTAGGATTTGACCCCACAACGGACTGCCCAAATACTCAAAATGTTGTAGGGAGTATTTTGAATGACCCATCCATTACATTGTCATCCTATGCTCAATTTTTGATAAAACTCAATTATTTGGATGCTTTGCTAAAATTAGACGAAGACACTTATCAAGGGTTATATTTCTACACTAGTAATAATGTTACAGTTGTAAATGATGTATATGACGTTCTGTTGAATGATTCAAATCTTGGAGGGTGTACTAATCAAGACTGTGGGCTTGATATGGTTGCGAAAGCTTACATCCAATTATACAAAGAATCAAGCCCCAATTTGCCGACAACAAGTTTGAACACAATTAGGGATAATGTGTTAGATTTCTACTGCTCTCCTTACGGCAATTGTATACTTCAAACAGTCGGACCGGAAGAAATCAACCTAATGTATGATGTCAGTGCATACTCAGCAAAAGTAATCAACGATCTGAGTGCACTTTCCAGCCACACAGATTGGGCGATACAGGAGTATCAACAGACGAATTGTACTAACCCGCGTATTTATTATAACCTATATGGATATGACGGCATCACTAGATGTATCGACGGACAATTCGTTCATACAAGATGGATATATCCATTTGGTGAGGAAGATTCATGGGCATACGACGAGGCTAATGGTACATGGAGTCCATATACTCCTCCTACGGATCATCAGGATGTATTTCTTGCCTTAGTAAACGTAATAGCTGAATCCGGACATTTGACATTGGATTGTGTAGGATTAGTTCCTGTGGTAGGAGAGTTAGCTGATGGCATCAATGCAGTGTGGTACTTTGCAGAAGGAGATTATGTGAACGGGTCACTTTCAAGTGCGGCAATGGTTCCATTTTTTGGCTTTACGTCAACGACAGCTAAATGGTCTCGAAATGTCATGCAATTGGTTAGACGAGGAAGTGATGATTTGTGGGAATCTCCTAAAGGACTTAAGTATATCATCAATTACGGTGGAAACTCAAATGCTTCAAGAGTGAGCCATGTACTCAGGCATTCAAGCGATATTCCAACGCGACAAGTTCCACATGGCGTATTTGATGATGCAGATGATGTTTTTGGTGTCATAGATGATGCTTGGCAGAAAAAATTGACTGATAATATTCAACCTACTCTTGGTTCAACTGGGAACTGGGAGTATGTTATTGACTTAGGGCAGAGAATAGGCTGGGAAGGTGGTGCAAATGGCGCAGGACAAGCAATTGCTCTGAACCATGTTAAAATTGTAGTCAAACCAAATACCACTGATGTTGTAACTGCTTTTCCTATTAAAATATAGACTATGAATAATTACTTGGATTTCAAAATTATTTATCCAACCTCTCATTATGAGAATGTACATATTGTTTCCGAACCATTAAAATTGGATGTAATAACAGATTCCTCGGAGTTTTTTGGTACATACTATTATTTGCATAAAAAATATTTTCAGAACAACGGAAACGTTAACATACACAAGTTTTATTCAAAATATTTTTCGAATGTCATTTGCAATATATTTAGACTGAAGGAAAATAACACCCTAATTTTTCCAATAGAAATACTGGATCAAGGTGTTACCTCTTTGATAGTAACTAAAGATAATAATGGACTAAATTGTCGATGTATTATTACTGACACAAATAAAGTTCCTTTTGATAAGTTCGACTACTTCAACTTTATGATTGACAAGGAAATTGATTTTGAAGTTTTAGATGTGTACAGCCTCAGCGAGAAGGTCAAGTTTGACGAAGACAAGCTAATTAGTGACTTATGGAGTATTGTAGAGTATTTAGACAATGAAGTTATTCGCTTATACTCAAAATAAAACATTAACTTGACTTGGAGATTAAAAAATTAATCTGTTGATAACCGATATATAAACTTCTATATTCTGTAAGTTGGATCGAGTCGAAAATTACTTCTATAGCGAATAATCGGCAAGCAGGGCTATACGCCCTGCTTGCCTTTATCCGATATCTTCATTCCGACAAAACTCCACCAAAGCCCGATACACCCGATTCAAATTCAAGTACATATAAGCCTTAATAATTGCAAAAATAACCAAACACATACTCCTTTTGACAATTTTAACACCTAAAAAACGACCTATCTTTAGTATTGAATTTGTAAAAAATCACATTACGAATTTTAATTTTTATTACAAAAATGAAATAAATTTAAAATAAAATATCGCAAAAATGCTATTGTCGATATTTTATATGCCAAAAAGTTAAGGCTATCTTAAAATTTAACATACTTAAAAAATTAAACTTTGTAAAAAACAACCCAAACCGTTCCTTTGAACTTTCATGAATAATTTTGACCTTGCGTCTGAAAAACAAAACATGTGTACACATAACTCCGAACTCCAATAAAAAAGCCGGATGATTCTCTTCGCGGGAGAAGCACACGGCTCTGAAAGCTAAGTAGTTCCGCTTTGAAGAGAACTACACTTAACTTTGTTTAAAATATAAAATTACAAAAAA
>CALIZI010000007.1 GCA_938028705.1 uncultured Saprospiraceae bacterium
ATTCACTAAACCTTTGGCATGATTCATGTCCAAACCTAATATATCATGGCAAAACTGTTCTGCTTTAGTTTTATTCACAGATAACTACTAGCAATAGTTTTGCCTATTTTTTTTGAACGACTTTTCGTCCAAAGTCTAAATCTGAAAGATGCTTATTTTTATAGAAAAATATGGGCATGTTTAGAAAAGCAGTTGACACTTTTATTTTCAAATTAAAATAATGTAAAATGTAAAATAATAAATTTAAAATGTAAAAGTTGCAGTACACAATACAAACACATTTTTTGGTATTTAATTGATTTTTAAATTATTATAAAATAAGAATACTTTATACACGTACTATCGACACTTTTATATTTTACATTTATTATTTTACATTTTACATTTCAAAAAAGTGTCAACTACTTTTACCACAAATTGAAACATGCCCAATAAAGTCTATGGTGATACACCAAATAGATTACCTTTGGTAGAATTAGATACTCGTTGGGAAATCTCTGAAGACCACAAATATTAATGGCTGGCAGGACACTGGTGAAGTAGAAATATGAATAAGAAAAATAAACTATTGGTAGTGAGTTGGGGAATTTATCCCATGCTAACCGGATCTTCGGTTGTCGTTGATAATATTGTCACCAATTTTCCGCACTCCGAAATTGTACTCATTGGAGAAGAAGCACCCAATGTGCGAAAAGGTGAGGAGGATAATAAAGACAGAACTAACAACTATCATGTCAGTCCGAATATCAGTCTATTTGGTAAAGGCAAAGGCTATCTTCGTTGGCTGAACTTAAACAAACTCATCAGATATATTCGGAACATTGCCCAAAAAGAAAACTGTACTGCAATACTGGCGATTTTTCCGGATGAATTTTATATGTACGCTGCCTATAAAGCGAGCCAACAACTTAATTTACCATTTTATACATGGTTTCATAATACTTATATAGACAACAGGGCAGGCGTATTCAAACTATTGGCTAAACGATGGCAGCCCAAATTCTTTGGTGCGGCTCGCATCAATTTTGTGATGAGTGACGGCATGTTGAACTTCTTTAATGAAAAATACCCCGGCTGGAATTTTCGTTCCCTTGTACATGGCTTTGAAATCCCTAATGTCACCTACATACCTCCGCAGCCAACAAAGGGAAAAATCAAACTCATGTACTCCGGTAATATCAATGAATCTTGCCTTGATGCAACTTTGCGATTATTCGATGCCATCCGAAAAAAACCTAATTATGAACTCCATATTTACGGAAAGGAAGCGAGCATGAAACATCTTAATATTGATGTAGATAAATTTGTAATACATGGATTTGTAACGTGGGAAAAATTTGTTGCCTCTTTCGAAGATTACGACATCATGTTACTAAGCCATGGATTTGACGGTGAACGCACAGAAATAGAATACAAAACAATGTTTCCAACCCGAACAATTCCTTTATTATACTCCAATCGACCTATCTTAGCCCATAGCCCTAAAGGTGTTTTTCTGACCGATTTTTTGCGTGAAAATGACTGCGCCGAAATCGTAGATGAAAAGGACGAAAATGCTATTCATGCAGCCATCGAAAAACTATTGAACAACGGACAGCATAGAGAAAAATTAATTAAAAATGCTATTCGGACGGCTACCATTTTTGATGTAAAAAACGTAACTCAACAATTAAGACAAGCAATTTTTCACGAATTATAGGTAAGTTAGTGCCGTAAGTCGCTATTCGTGAACCCGTTTATTCGTTTATAACTGAATAATCATTGAGACTTAATGTCCACAAGTAACAGATAAAAAAAATAATAATGACAGTTGAAAAAAAATTTGAAGAACAACGTAAGGAAGGTACAAGGTTTACATTTGGAGAAAATTGGAGTGCATTTTTAAAAACACTTGACAATGAAAGAATTAAGGTAGCCGAAAATTCCTTGAAGGAAATGCTTGGAATGGAAGACTTAAAAGATAAAACTTTTCTGGATATTGGCTGTGGTAGCGGCATATTTAGCCTTTCTGCCAAAAACCTCGGTGCCGATGTACACTCGCTTGATTTTGACCCTTCTTCCGTAGGTTGCGCTCAATTTTTAAAAGAAAAATACTACCCTCAATCCAATTGGATAGTCGAGGAAGGCTCGGCTTTAGATACCGATTATATTCGCTCACTCGGCAAATTTGACATCGTATATTCTTGGGGTGTTTTGCACCACACCGGCAATATGATGCTGGCACTTCAAAATGCCATTTTGCCTGTTAAAGAAGGCGGCACACTATTTATTTCTATTTATAACGAACAAGGCTGGAAGTCAAGATTTTGGCTTAGGGTTAAAAAGATGTATAATAAAAACGCATTTGGAAAAGCCCTGATGATTGCAATATTCTTTCCTATTTACATCTTGCTTGGTCTGATACCTGATATACTAAGATTGCGAAATCCTTTTAAGAGATATACAGAATACAAAAAAAATCGAGGCATGTCAATGGTACATGATTGGTACGACTGGCTTGGAGGGCTACCTTTTGAGGTAGCTACACCCGAGTTTCTGGTTGACTTTTATAAAAAGGAAGGCTTTTATTTAGAAAAAATCAAGACGATTAATAGCTTGGGAACAAATCAATTTGTATTCAGTAAAACCCGTAATTCATAAATTAAACAATTTTTTAATTTGGTGCTTATAATTTGAAATTTTACCCATGTGTGGAATAGCCGGATTTATTGACTTTAAAAAGCAGCTAAATGAGCGCGACCTGCGTAACATGACAGACCGCCTTGCACATCGCGGACCGGATGGGAGTGGGTATTGGTGGCGCGAATTGGGCGAAGCTGCTATAGGCTTAGGACACCGCCGATTATCCATTATTGACCTTTCCGAAGGAGGCGCACAACCTAAAGTACGCAACAATCTCTGCATTACATTTAATGGAGAAATATACAATTATGTCGAGGTACGTCAACAGCTACAACAACTTGGACATACCTTCCAATCCGATTCTGATACTGAAGTCGTACTTGCAGCATTCCAGCAGTGGGGCATACAGAGTGTTAAGCGATTTATTGGAATGTTTGTATTTGTACTCATAGATGAAAATACGAACAAGGCTTACCTTGTGCGTGATAGGGCAGGTGTAAAGCCACTGTATATTTATAAAAATAATGGACAATTTCTTTTCTCTTCCGAATTAAAATCATTTCACACCTTAGCCCAATTTAAAAAAGAAATCAATCCTGATGCCCTGCGATATTATTTCCAATACGGTTACATTCCTACGCCTCATACGATATTTAAAAATTGTGAAAAACTCCAGCCCGGCAGCTACCTCGAAATTGACCTTCAACGACAAACTACCGAGACACATACCTATTGGAACGTTTATGAAAAATACCAACAACCCTTATTAGATTTAAGCGAAAAAGAACTGCTCGATGAGACGGAAAAACTCCTCACATCGGCGTTTCAATATCGTATGGTCGCTGATGTTCCGGTAGGCGTATTCTTGAGCGGTGGTTACGATTCGAGTATTGTTACGGCAATATTACAAGCCAATTCGACACAAAAAATTAAGACCTTTACCATTGGTTTTGACAACCCTAAATACGATGAATCACCTCATGCCAAGCAAGTTGCGGCGCATCTTGGTACAGACCATACTCAATATATTTGTACTGAAAAAGAAGCTAAAGACATTATTCCGGAGCTACCCGAAATCTTTGACGAACCCTTTGGCGATAGTTCGGCTATACCCACTACACTTGTCAGTCGTATAGCGCGTAAAGATGTGACGGTGGCACTCTCTGCTGATGGTGGTGATGAACTTTTTGCCGGATACCGTCGCTACCGTGCCGTAACGAATTTGCACAAAAAATTAAATACCGCACCGCAGTTCCTGCGCCACATTGCCGGACGTGGCATCCAAACTGTGCAACGAATCGGAAAACCAACTTATAACCAATCGCGTCAACAAAAACTAGCAAAAGTCGGGAATATTTTACTCAATTCCTCACCTGTTTCCATTATTCAAAATCAGGGAAAACGCCTGACGGAAAATGACCTCCGACAACTCTTGCACCAAGCCGGACATGCAATTAATCAAAACGGTTATACGATTGCCACAGACCCCATGAACACTTTATTGGCTTGGGAATATCGCAATTATATGATGGATGATATTTTGGTAAAAGTAGATAGAGCTACCATGTCAGTTGCCCTCGAAGGGCGGGAACCCTTCCTTGACCAACGCATTGCAGAGTGGGTAGCCCGCATTCCTTTTGAGCAAAAATATAAACATGGAAATCTAAAAGATATACTCAAAAAAATCACACATCGCTATATTCCGAAAGAGATAATGGAACGCCCCAAAATGGGTTTTGGTGTACCTGTACTTCAATGGCTCAAAACCGACCTTCGAGACCTTACGGAAACCTACCTCAATGAGCAGCGAATCCGCGAAGCTGGAATATTTAATCCTAAAATTATCACTCAACAAAAAAATACTTTTTTCCAAACCCATAGCACCACACAATTTGAGTGGCTGTGGTTTTTATTAATCTTTGAAATGTGGCGGGAAAAATGGCTGTAAATACAATGATTGAGTGAGTAAATATGAATGTAAAAAAAAATATACTTATTATTATTCCGCATTTGAGTAGAGGAGGTGCCGAACGTTCTGCTGCCAAATTATCCGAACTGATAGATGCCGAATTTAAGGTATATATTGTTACTTTTTTTGACCAAAAATTATTTACACAACCTTATTCACACAAAGGAGAATTGCATAGTCTCCACCAAAAAGCTTCCAACTCAAAGGTTCATAAAATCATCAATACCATTCAGCGAATTACTTTTCTGCGGAAATTCAAAAAAAAATACCAAATAGACACCTCCATCAGTTATTTATTCAATGCAGATACAGCCAATATTTTGAGTAAAAGGCAAGACAAAACCATTGTATCTATCAGAACACACCTATCCACAAATAAATATGCCTTAGCTCGAAAAAAACAAATGAAGAAACTATATCCCAAAGCCGACAAAATCATCGCACAAAACAAAAGAGCACAGAAGGATTTGATAGAAAATTTTAATGTACTTTCAAAAAAAACAATGGTTATTCCTAATTTTTATGATATTACGGAAATAGACCAAGATGCACAAATGCCTGTACCGGAATGGAACAATACTGAACAATACATCAAATTGATTCAAGTAGGCAGAATGAATCACCCCAAAGGGCAATGGCATTTATTAAGAATTTTGAAACATACCCTGACCGACGTTCCTAATGCGCGGCTCGTCATTATAGGTTCGGGTGAGCTTCGAGACTATTTAAAAGACTATGCTATCCAACTTGGTTTGAATGTGCAAGACCTCACCGACACAGACGATAAAATACCGGATTTTGAGCAATATCATGTCATCTTAAATGGCTTTAGTGCCAATCCATTTAAGTACCTTTGTGCAGCTGATATATTTCTCTTTACAAGTCTTTATGAGGGTTTTCCTAATGCCTTGGCAGAGGCTATGATTTGTGCTTGTACAGTGATGAGTACCGATTGTGAGACTGGTCCGCGGGAGCTGATTGCCCCCAACATTCATCATATCGAAAACTATCCCCTACGTACAGATTATGGTGTACTATTCCCAAATTTTAATGGAGAAAAAATACCCCCTAAAACACCCATACTGCCCGAAGAACAACTCTGGGTCAATACCATTAAAGCATACGCAGAAGATAAAACAATTTTTGGCAATATGGGCGAGCAAGCCAAAGAGAGAATGAGAGAATATGACAAAAATGAAGTTCGCCAAATGTGGATAAATATCTTAGAGGAAGAAAAAAATGGATAGCAAAAAAAAGAAAAAAATACTCTTTGTCGGAGCTTTCAAAAAAGCCGGAAAGGATGGTAGTGTCGGTGGGCAGATGTTTGCCTGTCGTTCGCTTTTGAATAGCTCTATTAGTGAAAAAATAGACTGGGTACTTCTTGATTCTACAGGAGATTCTAATAAAAATCCCTCCTTATCCAGCCGCGTAATGAGAGTATTGAAGCGACTGAGTTATTTTTTTTACATCTTATGTTTCAAAGGCTTTGATGCAGCCTTGATTTTTACCTCCGGTGGTGGAAGTTTTCTCGAAAAAGGTACGATGGGATTGATTTCTAAAATGTTGGGTAAAACGGTGATCATTGCTCCGCGTTCAGGACTCATACCGGAAGATTACAAAAAATCCAGATTTATGCGTTGGTTCATCAAGCGTGTCATTCGTAAGGTTGATTACGTAATATGTCAGGGAGCATATTGGAAAGACTTTTATCAAGGCGTTTCCGGCTCAAAAGACGAAAAATTTGTCATCATTCAAAACTGGCTTAATGCCGAGCCATACTTCAATATCCAAGCCCGAAAACTCAAGCCCGACGAGCCACTCAAGATACTTTACTTAGCCTGGGTCAATGGTCAAAAAGGTATATTTGATTTTATTGATGCTGCCAAAGCTATACTTACCAAACACAAAAATGTGGAATTTTGGGTATGTGGTGAAGGTGCAGATTCAGATTCAGCCAGAGCAAAAGTCATAGAATACAACATACAAGATGATGTTGATTTTAAAGGTTGGGTCGTTGGGGAACACAAAATGGAGGTTTTGGCAAAAACCGACATTTACGTCTTACCATCCTACTTCGAGGGGTTCCCCAACGCACTGATGGAAGCCATGGCATCACGCTTACCTGTGGTAGCAACTACTGTCGGCTCAATACCGGACTTGGTCACTTCTTCCCAAAATGGCTTGCTCTACGAAGCAGGCAATGTCAAAGCCCTCCAAGATGCACTCGAAACGCTGATCAATGACTCCGAAATGAGACAAACCATTGCTCAAAAAGCGCGAGAGACCATACGAAATAATAATACCATAGATGCAGCACTCCAAAAATTCGATTATATCTTCTCCCAATTAGATAACAAAGAAGCAGACCGAATCACGAATCACGAGGCAATGAATCACGAATTAACGAATCAAGAGTCAACAAATTAACGAATCACGAATCATGTGTGGAATAATAGGTATTTGTGCTAAGGATGCACCCCAACTCATTGAACAGGCTAATCATAGTATTAATCATCGTGGACCTGATGACGAAGGAACATTCTCAGATGAGCGCATAGCACTTGGACATCAGCGTCTATCCATTCTTGATTTATCACCTACCGGGCATCAACCTATGACATCGGCTGATGGTGATTATATCATGATTTTTAATGGTGAAATATATAATCACGAAGAAATTCGTCGGTCTATTGCTCACAAATACACCTTTCGGTCTTCCGGCGATTCAGAAACCTTGCTGTACGGATACATAGAATATGGCGCAAAAATCCTCAATAAATTAAATGGTATTTTTGCCTTTGCTATTTATCAAAAATCTACCCGACAGCTCTTCATTGCGCGTGACCAAATGGGCGTAAAACCACTTTATTATTACCAAAAAAACAATACCTTTCTATTCGGCTCCGAAATAAAATCATTTATCAATATTCCCAATTTTGATAAAACAATTAATTACAAAGCACTCGTCAATTACCTGCATTTCCTGTGGTCACCGGGTACAGAAACGCCCTTTGAATATGTCAAAAAATTACTACCCGGACATTACCTCGAATTAAATGTAGAACATCCACAACAATTTAAGATTCAAAAATATTACGAAATACCATTTAAAGGCGAAATAGGGCAAAAAAACGAACAAGCATGGATAGAAGAATTGGACGAAAGGTTGACCAAAGCTGTTGAACGTCAACTGCTATCTGATGTTCCTGTCGGTTTTTTCCTTTCCGGTGGTTTGGATTCGAGTGGCTTGGTGGCATTAGCCAGAAAGCTAAATCCTGACAAAAAAATTCAATGTTATACTATTGATACAGAAACCCAAGACATGAACAGCAACGGCAGTGAAAACGACTTACCTTATGCCATAAAAGCAGCCAAACACCTCAATGTAGATTTAGAGATGATCAAGGCTGATACCGACATTTTACAAGATTTCGACAAAATGATATGGCATTTGGATGAGCCACAAGGAGACCCTTCACCGCTCAACGTCTATAGGATTAGCAAAAAAGCAAGAGAAACCGGTCATACTGTCTTGATAGGTGGCACAGGTGGCGACGATTTATTTTCCGGTTACCGCCGACACCAAGCCCTCAAATTAGAAAAATATTTCAAAAAAATCCCTGCGTTTGCAGGAAGCATGATAAAATCTGCAAGTGGACTAATCAATACTCATAACACCACTATACGCAAACTAAAAAAGGTAACTAAACACATAGACCACGATTCGCTCAGTCGATTGGCAGGATACTACGAATGGACTCCCCTAAAACGTAACCACAGTCTGTTTCACAACGATATTAAACAACACATTCAAGACCATAACCCCTCCGACTACCTCATCAATTCGCTTCAAAATATTCCTGATGAAAAAAATATGCTCAATCACTTATTGTATTGGGACATGAAGTATTTTCTCACCGATAATAATCTCAATTATACCGATAAACTCAGTATGGCAACGGGTGTAGAAGTCAGGGTTCCCTTCTTGGATTTAGAACTTGTAGAATTTAGTACCCGATTACCTATGAATATTAAAATGAAAGGTAATGAAACTAAATATATCTTGAAAAAAACTATGGAAAAATACCTGCCTAAAAATGTAATTTATCGTCCAAAGACAGGATTTGGAGCACCGGTACGCCGTTGGGTACTTCAAGGCTTAGATGAAATGATAAAAGACTATCTATCCGCAGAGAGTATTCGTAAAAGAGGTATTTTTGATGAAAAAAATATTCAACAACTTATTGACGATAATAAAGTCGGAAAAATTGATGCTGCCTATACTATATTTGTATTGCTTGGCATCGAAAGTTGGTTTAGGCAATTTGTGGATTAGAACTCACATTTCGCATAAACGAAAATGAAAAAAATAATTTTATATTATACAAATTATAATGAAGTGACTATCAGTTATAATGTGTTCGCCAAATTATAAATCGAAAGTGAACAGTTCGCTCATCTGTACTATAAGGTGAAAATCGTTATTGTAATGTAAAATGTAAAATAATAAATGTAAAATGTAAAAGTGTATAACGTGAATGTTTTTTAACAATAATTTGATTTTCAAAATTTTAAACATATAAAAATAAATAAGTTCATGTCCTATCGACACTTTTACATTTTACATTTTGTGTTTTACATTTTACATTTTTTACCGCTTAATACATATAAGCGAACTAATAAACTCTATCAACTCCACAACCTAAACCACCTCTCCCATATATGCAATAGCATCTCCTCTCTCTGCGGTCAATCCTTCGTGGTGTGCAGTGACGACCTGAATATCACCCGTTTTGGCAGAGCGAATAAACAAGGGAATA
>CALIZI010000008.1 GCA_938028705.1 uncultured Saprospiraceae bacterium
TAATGGCTTATCTGTCAAAGAACTAGATTCTTTTCTTTGGGTAAACGTATGTATGTTGTTTATTATCATTCTCAAAGGTACATACTATACCCTTTGAGAGGAATCTTTTTTGAATGTCAACTACATGGATGAACTTGTCGCATTTTTCATTAACCGTTTTCCATTGCCCGGGAGCTCCGATAGCTATCGGAGAAATAAATTCAGCAAGACGGTTGCTTTTTGGTTTTTTATTTCGTGTAGATTCGCAACCGATTTGTGACGCACTCAAATAAATTTATAAAAAAAATTCATAAAAACCAATTTTAAACTGATTCAAGTTGCGATAGAAATACTTAGGATGAATTGGAATTTTCAAGCTGATTGTAACTTGGATTAATCACCAATCACTACCTTTTTATACAGAAAAATATCTACCTTGTAAGACACTTATTTTCACTCAAAGGGTTGGGTTTGGACTTTGGATAAAATGGGAATTAGGAAATTGGGAAACTCGGTTTAAAATTGTAACTCATTGATAATCAATTGAATGAATTTTATTAACAAAACATGTCATTAATTATTTTTTGTAAAAATCTAAAAAAGTCCCGATAGTTATCGGGATTACCTAATTTCCCAATTTCCCAATTTCCTTTGTCCAAAGTCTAAGGGTTGGGTGAATACTGCAAAAAACCGTTTCACCATTTAATAAACACTTGCATCATTATGACATTCAAATACATTTTCATATTTTTATTACTCACTTTCACGACCTCTTTTATGCCTGTACATGCACAATCCGATAAAGCTATCAACGAAGTCAAAGCCCTGTTACACCAACAATCCGAAGACTGGAACAAAGGCAACCTTGAAGCCTTTATGCAGGGCTATTGGAAATCCGACAAACTTCAATTTATTGGTTCGCGCGGTGTCACTTACGGTTGGCAACAAACCCTCGACAATTATAAAAAAGGCTACCCCGATAAAGCGACTATGGGACAACTTTCCTTCGACCTTATTGATGTCACCCGCCAAAGTCGTAATGTCGTTTCCGTTACCGGAAAATTTATGTTGGCACGAGAAAAAATGGACGATGCCAGCGGTCATTTCTTATTGATTGTCAAGAAGATAAAAGGAAAATGGCTGATCATTGCCGATCATACAAGTTAATCAGTTGAACGGGTAATTAGTTAATCAGGTTATTCCAGACTGTTCAAATTAAAAGAATATGAAAAATACGATTAAACGCACTACACTCCTGTTGTTTTACCTCGCGCTGATGTGTCTGATCTATGCTTGCAATACCACCCGAAAAGCAGCATTTTATAGCTTCCCAAAACCTGTGGACACAACAGATAAAGAAATTTTATATCAGAAAAAAAAGACCTATTCGTTTGCAGATATGGGCGTGTATGTGAGCAATGAATTTGACGGGGCAAGGCTCAACGGCTGTCGCGTACTGAATGATTCGACGATAGAAGCGACGATTTCGCCGGAGAATGCGCCGATTAATGAAAGTGCGTATTATGCACTACAAATTTGGTCGGACAAGCCGCGTGACTTGACCGTATTGCTGAATTATACCTTGCATCAACATCGCTACGTACCAAAAATTAGCACGAATCGAAACGATTGGACACTGCTTGATTCTACGCAAGTGGAGGTACTCAATGAGGGCAGACAATGCGCGGTGCGACTTACTGTCAGTCCGAAAAAAACCTACCTTGCCGCACAGGAATTGATGACTTCCGGTGATGTCAAGGCTTGGTGTACGGCACTTGCAAAAGCTCCCGACGTGGCTTTTTCAAGTATCGGAAAAAGTAAATTGAACAGAGACTTATACCTGCTCGACATCGGTGAAGGTGATAAAAAAGGAAAGGATATTGTGGTGATATTGAGTCGTCAGCACCCGCCGGAGGTGACGGGTTTTTTGGCGATGCAAGCCTTTGTGGAGGAACTCATGACAGATACGCCACTCAGTCGGGCATTTCGGAAAAAATACCGGATTTTGGTCTTTCCTCTGCTCAATCCCGATGGCGTGGACTTGGGGCATTGGCGACATTCGGCAGGCGGTATTGATATGAATCGCGACTGGGCATTTTATCACCAACCGGAGACCAAAGCAGTCGCAGATTTTATTGTCCAAACCGAAAAATTGGATAAAAATGATGTCATCTTAGGCTTGGATTTTCACTCGACTTGGTACGATGTCTATTACACCATGATTGACAGCCTACAGTCAGATATTCCGGGCTTCAAAAACTATTGGATAGACGGTATCGGGCAAGTTATCGGCGATTACACCCCCAACGATAAACCCTCCGGACTAGGCAGACCTGTCTCCAAAGGCTGGTTTTATACACAGTTTAATGCAGAAGGTATTACCTACGAAATCGGTGATGAGACACCACGCGAATTTATCAATATTAAAGGTCAGGTATCTGCCAGAGAAATGATGCAATTGTTGATATATCGGTAGTTTATTGAGTTTATTGAGTTTATTGAGTTGATAAATTGTCAAGGTAATCAGGTTAAGGTGAATAATATTTTGTAATATACTATTTTCATTTTATAATAAAATTAATTTATAAATTATTCATTTTTAATAATAAAAATATTATAAAAAAAACTTCACCTTAATCTGACACCCCTATTACCCCTATAAACTCCACAAACTCCACAAACTCTATCAACTCTATCAACTCAATAAACTCAATAAACTCTATAAACCAATCACTACACCATGAGTAAAATATATTTTTTCCGTCACGCACAAGCGTCTTATTTAGCAGATAATTACGATAAACTTTCCGAAAAAGGTGAAGCACAATCTGTGGAGTTGGGTAAATATTTGTTGGCTAAAAAGATGCGATTTGATAAAATTTTTGTCGGACCATTGGAGCGTCAAAAGCACACACATCAACTTATTGCAAATGTGTATGCTCAAAATAATACACCTCTCCCCCAGCCTATTTTCATACAGGAATTGAAAGAACACTCCGGTACAGAAGCCGTAAAATTGGCGTATCCGCAACTCCTCAAAAATGAGCAAGTCCGAAAATGGCAGCAGGACATTGAAGCAAATCCGACAATGATGCGAAGAAATACTTTGCTGATTTTTCAATACTTTATGGATGAATGGGCAGTCGGAAATATCCATGTTGAAGGCGTGGAATCGTGGCGTGAATTTCGATTGGCAGTGAAAAAAGGCTTGAACACCATCCTTCAAAATACAGGCAAAGGCGAAACTGTTGGCGTGTTTACTTCGGGCGGTACGATTGCTTCGATTACGGCAGAGGCTTTGCACATAACGGACGAAACGCGCGTGGCAGCCCTGAATTTTTCGATACGCAATACCTCTTTTTCGTCTTTTTTATTTTCAAAAAACAAATTTAATTTATTGTCTTTCAATGAGTTGCCACATCTGGTAGATGATATGATTACTTTTGTGTAACTGAGTGAAATTCCAAATTCCAAGGTTTTCCGTGTTTTGTCACTTGGATTTTGGTGCTTGGATTTTGGAATTTCCTATGGCTCACCATAGGTCAATCGGGTGAATTTTCTTGTGGCATTATTCCCTTTTGTGATTTTTACTTTGAACAAATTATCAAAATCAGTCTCTGTAATTTTCACGTTTTGTGGACTTCGCATCAGGCTGTCAATAATGACGGGTATGGTATTGCTATGTCCGACCACGAGGACATTTTTACCTTTAATGGCTCTTAATTGTTGTACCAATTGTGCGGTTTGATTGCCGGGAATCTCGGTAGGTGTAATGCCCAATTGCGTAGCGAGTGGCGCGGCGGTTTGTTGTGTGCGGAGGTAATCGGTCACAAAAATCCGCTCAATGTTTTTATTCATCAAGGTATCGCGCAATGCCTCCGCACGTACATGACCCGCAGCCGATAAAGGCGTGTCAGATGTGCGGTTGGCTTTTTCGGCATGGCGCACCAAGTAGAAGGTGGTGGTGCATGAACTCAACATTGCAATAAGGGCTAAGAGCAAGGTGTATCGAATGGCTTGTGAAAACATTTGAATTAGTTTATAAAATGATACATATATATCCTCTCAACATCCAAAAAGTCACCTTTGCAGTAGCGGTAAGAGGTGCTGTGGATGAGAAATAGAATATGCGATTTGCAACATCACATTACGAAACTGCATATCCCGTATCCGGACGCTTATACGGCGCATGAAATCCCAATACAATGTCTTCTTTTGGAATGCCATGCTCTTGGAGTTGACGGGCGATTCTAAAGTCGGTTCTGTCAACTTGTAGCCATACTTTGTCACCTTTGAGGTCGATGTGGATGGTGGCTCCGTGGGTGCGTTTGAATTCATCCCAACCTAAAGTCATTAGGAAATAATGTCCTCGCTCATCGTCGAATACTAATTGAGATTCGTACTTGGAATTAACCGGCTCTTCTTCGTGGTGTTCTTCCAATACTTTTTTGATTGCCTTACGATATTTTTCTATTTTATCCATTTTACAATTTCTTTTGCAGCGGGTTGATAAACAATGAGTTTTAAATTTTCTTCTTCAAGAGTAGCTTGCTCAAACGCATCCAAGAAAAGTTAGTAAAAATTCTAACCTATCCTATTTTCATCCACCATAACTGCGGGTTGAACGCCTACTTCCTGCTCCCGATATACCACCCGGTGGAATTGGAATATCTCCACCAAGTGGAGAAGAAAATGCTCGTCCATTAGGTTGAACATACATACGTTTACCGGACCTATCATAATATGTCAACCCGTCCGTAGTATATAGCATACGTCCATTATGAAGAGCATACTTACGAATAGCAACTCTTGGATCAGTTGTCGCGCTTTTTGTCGGATTTAGTTTAGCCTTAGGTTTTCGTTCTTTTTTCTGTTTTTCCAGTTTTACTTCTTCCTTTATTTTAAGTTTGGATAAGACTTTATTTTGCTTTTTATAATGTGTTTCAATATGTATTTTTTCATTCTTAATAAGTTCTTTTATAGCTTGTAATTCTTTTTCTAAACCTGTATTCACATCAGTTTTTACTATTGGCGGATTAGGTACTTCCTTAACAATAACATTTGTTTGCTTTATTATATATTGTCCTATTTTAGGATCGATAGCTTTTTCATACATTGTACGGAAAAGTATTTTAGCCACCTCATTATTTGTGAAAGTATTTAGTATTTGTGTAAAAGACTCTTTTGTTATTATCTTTCCTGCGATGTTAATTCCTGATTGAGAGCGAACTCCGGTATATTTCCCCAGTATATTTTGAAGTGGTTTGGATTTAGCTTTAACTTTTTCGGCAATCTTAGTATTCCAATCCTTTTTTTGTTTTATGAAATCCTTTTTAATATTTTCAATTTTCTCCTTATTCAGACCGTCTCCAACTTCAGTCCAGATTTTTTCTGCATTTTCAGAAGTAAATTGATACTTATAATTTGACTTAGATGATTTTTGTGATTTAAAAGAATTTGGCTGTCTGGGTTTGGGTTTATCCGGGAATATATCATATAATTTATGTACTGTTTTTTTCTTACTGTAATTTGGTTCAAAGATGTAATCTGCTACACCAATAGCGGCGATAGGCATAAGATTTATCGCAAACACAGCATCCCCTATTTCAGATTCTCCGGCTTCTAATTCTTTTTCATGTTCCTCAAGTTCCTCTAAGACCTCCTCTAACTTTTTATTATCTAATATGGATTCTACTATTTGCTCCTCTAATAATTGCTCCTCTATGTAGCATACCAACGCATCAAAATTATGTTTTAATATTGTAATTTTTAAATCATTAGCTTTTTGTTTTTCACCAATAAAATTGTCAGCTACATTGCCACTATAAGAAAAAGTAGTTAAAATAATAAAGAAAAAATATAAAAATTTTAGTGTTTTAGAAACTAATTTATACTTTCCTAAAAACCGTTGTATTTTAGATAAAAAAGCTCCCGCTATACTTAGAATAATTAGTAATAAAACAAACAGACCACTAGCGTAATAAGCCTTATTGAATATAGAATAACCTGTATTATTCAATTTCACATAGTTTCTGATGACATCTAACCTCTCATTTTTGTCTACTAACTCTCCAAAACTTGTAAATGTATTATCGTTTGAAAAATTAATATTTAGGTAAGACTGAAATACAAGAAGACAGCCTATTGCAAATATAGTAGGTAGCATAACCGACTTAAATCCTTCAATAATAGGTAAGTGCCATTTTAAAAACTTACTATGTATAACCCATCCCGGCTTTTTAATCGGGTGAATTAATCTCCAACCTTGTAGCCAGTCATACTTATTCTTTTTCAACTTGTAAGGATGTTCTTTTCTTAAAACTCTGGCTAACTCTCCTTCACTATCTAACACATTTAATTCGTATGAGCAACATTGTTTAGGGAAATATAATATCCAATTAGTACAAATTCTTAATATAAAATAAATTGCTACTCCACTTGTGAAAAAGAAAAACACCTTACGCCAGTTAGCATCAAAATAATTTAAATTCAATGAATACAACAAAACAAAATACGAAAAAATAAATATTAGGATGAGCGATAATCCAATAATTTTCGTTAAAAAACTATAACTATCACTTGATATGTTTTTATCTTTGATATTAGTGTAAACACTTTGAAATTCTATATTATTCCTATTTACTGAAGGTAGGCTCTCGTATAGAGTCAATACTTGGTTAAAATCTTGCATTAACTGCTCATAAGCTATTGGAGAAACTCTTATAGCATTAGCATCCTCAAACGCCATAAGTAAGGTATGCTTTTCTTTTATCAATAGTAAATTTTGATAAATTTCGTCATCAATAAATGGATCTACATATTCTAATATATAGCTAATAACCTCGACAAGATTTTCCGAAGTGGTATTTTGTCTTAATAGACTTAATGTATTTTCTGAAAGCATTTTATTCAAAGTTTAATGGTCTAATCTAAATCCAAATTCGTATCAATATCTACAAATTCGGGCGTTTCATTATTAAGCATTTCAGAGACGTTACTATCCTGTGATAATCCCATCTCATTATATTCATTTATGTTATATCCTTCTGAATTATAACCACTTTTATTGTAGCCTTTTGCATCATATCCGTTTTCGTCATAGCCATTTTCATCATAGTCTTCACCAAAAATGGAATGATTAGATTTATTGAGTTGATTAGAAATAATAAAACCAAGAACTCCAAAAAATGAAGCTGTTTTCACTTGAGTATATTTATTTTCTAATAATTTAATTTTGTCTAATAATAAATCAATATTTGCTTTTTTGTGGTTCTGTTCTACCAACCATTTTGCTATGTATGAACTGTCAGATATTAGTAGAGTTTGAGAAAAATTTATATCATTTACAGGAATATCATTACTATCGTGCAGCTTTATAAATATTTCTCGTATGCCCTCATGAATCTCAGATAATATACCATCAATTTTCTCACTGGAAGTACCTTGTTTTGCTATCTTACTCAATCTGTCGTGCGTCACACTTAGATTTTTAAGTGAATCAAATAATCCTCTGTGATTATGTTTAACCTTGTATAAGATTTTATCTATTCTATCTCCTTTGTCCAAAGTCAAAAGATACTCTAACTTATCATTTATCTCCTTTTCGCATTGATGTAATAATTTGTCCTTATTTGATAATTTATTCTTATTTTTTTCAATATCAGAAACTAGCGTAAGTATCGCGTATTTTATCCTTAAATGATATGCCTTTTTAGGTGCCAATCCGAGATAATCCTCTCTTTCCCAATTAGATAACTCAGATTTAAGTTGTACAAAGGCATCACGATGTTTACTATCAATAGTAGATTCCAAAACAAACTCTATAGCTTTTTGAGTTTTGTCTTGTTTCATCAAATTACGTACATGTGAATAGTTAATCATTTTATAAATATATAATTATACTCTATAAATGCAATAGAATGATACTCAAACTTATCAGAAGAATTAGTTTTATACCCACAAAGAATTAAGATTTTTTATGCAACAATTACTTTTAGAATTAAGTAGATACACCGATTAGGATATTTAGATAGCTTTCACTAAAAAAGTTGCATAACTTTAGATGATATACGCAAGAAAATTCGCGCAATCTTTTTATTCAGGACGAGAAAATCAAATATGTGTACACAAATATAAGTAAAAAATTTAAATTTTACAAATGCAGTCTATAATTTAATAATATTCTCAATATTTCACCCTCTCCGGCAAAGTCACCTTAAACAAAAAAAGGGATAAAACAAGCAAAAGCCCGTCTTATCCCTTTAAAATATTTTAAATAAATTAGCCTGATTAGCCAATCAACTCATTTCAACCATACACTTCTTCTTCTCTTCTTTGTCTGATACCCACTACGGCAGTAATAGACATCAACAAACCTAAAATGATTAAGCCCCACTCACCGACAGTCGGAATCTCGGCGGATATCAAGGTAAAGTTTTGTGTACCGCCTCCTGTGGCACTAATGGCGAACATTCTTGGTCCTACGTCGCCACCTGCGTTGGTGTAACAAGCAGGCGCATTATTAATAACAAGGCTGTAATCGCCACAGGGCTGTATGCCGAAGCTGCCCGAACCGCCATCAGGACCGAGTGCCATAGTACCGAGACTCATACCTGCTGCATCAAACAACTCAATCGAAGCACCCGTCATATCACAACCAAATGCCGTAACATTATAAGCCACATCTCCTTCACACACACCACAATCTATTGACCTATTGACAGCAATAGAATTGGACAAAACGGCACATGTTGCACCTGCTACGGCAGCGGCTGCATCGTCACCCACAGCCGGAGCAAAGTTCGGGTCATCAAAATTGACCAACCAAATCAGGCAAGTACCTGCACCTGCACCTTCCAGATTAAAAGGTGGAGCAGGAGGCAAAGCCAATATAATTCCGGCGGCATCGGTAATCACCCATGCGCTGTTGGCACCAATTCCGGCGGCATCTACGGTAGGTGTGATCAGGTCATCAATACCGTCATCGGCACAAATATCTGTCGGGTCGGTCGTAGAGATAGCCGGAGCGGTTACTTCAATTCTATCCACAGTAATCGGATTGGACAAAAAAGCACAACTGGAAGCAGCCACAGCCGCTGCTGCATCGTCACCCACGGCAGGTGCAAAACTATCATCATCTACATTTACATACCAAATCAAACATTGACCTGCACCTGCACCATCTAAATCAAATGGCGGCATTGGCGGTAAAGCCAATATAATTCCGGCGGCATCGGTAATCACCCATGCACCATCACCCATACCCGCGACATCGAAATCGACATTAATCGGGTCACCTACACCGTCAACACAAATTCTGGTTGGGTCGCTAGTAGATATAGTAGAAGCAGATGCCGTACATGCTGCACAATCGGTTTGACGAATGACAGAAATCGGATTGGAAAGCGTAGCACAAGTAGCCGCTCCAACCGCAGCCGCTGCATCATCACCCACAGCAGGTGCAAATGCAGGGTCATTGGTGCTGACCAACCAAATCAGGCAAGTACCTCCTCCGGCACCTTCCAAATCAAACGTTAGTCCGGGAGGTAGTGCTAAGATTATACCCGCACCATCGGTAATGACCCAAGCCGTAGTCGTTCCGCCCGTACCTGCATCGTCAATCGTTACGGTAATGGGGTCTGGAATACCATCATCGGCACATATCGTAGTCGGGTCGGTAGTAGAGATAACCGGAGCGGTGATTTCAATTCTATCCACAGTGATAGGATTGGAAAGTGCCGCACAAGTAGCATCAGCAACCAAAGCCGCTGCATCATCACCAACAGCGGGAGCAAAGTTCGGGTCATCAAAATTGACCAACCAAATCAAACATTGTCCCGGACCTGCACCATCTAAATCAAATGGTGGTCCCGCAGGCAAATCCAATATAATTCCGGCAGCATCTGTAATGACCCATGCGGAGTTCGCGCCTATACCGGCATCGTCAGTCGTCACATCTATCGGGTCTCCTATGCCGTCAACACAAATCGTAGTCGGGTCGGTCGTAGAGATAGCCGGAGCAGTGACTTCAATTCTATCTACGGTAATCGGATTGGAAAGGAAAGCACAACTTGAAGCTGCAACAATAGCTGCTGCGTCGTCACCCACAGCCGGAGCGAAAGCAGGGTCGTCATAATTGACCAACCAAATCAAACATTGTCCCGCACCTGCACCATCTAAATCAAATGGCGGAGCAGGAGGTAAAGCTAATATAGTACCCGCAGCATCTGTAATGACCCACGCACTTGTTGCACCGCCATCTACATCAACCGCAACGTCAATCGGGTCGCCAACACCATCTATACAGATAGTTGTCGGGTCGGTGGTAGAAATAGTGGAAGCCGATGCCTCACTGGGCGAACATACACTCAAACTCCAATTTGATATTTCAATTTCTACCTGTTGTGTCAGTGGCGGATCGGGTCCGAAATAGACAACAGCAAATACAATGGTATATAAGCCGCCATTTGTAAAGCCGGGCCAACCGCCTACGGGCATTCCGTCTGCCAAACTACCACCTATGGTACACATACCATCACCATCTACGCTTGCATTCCAACCTATTTGCTCACCTCCGTTGGCAGCATTTTCAATTCTAAATTCAATAGATATGGGGGGCGTGCCGGATATGACATTGATATCGGCAGTGTAGCATATATCAGTAACATCGTCAGGTAAAGCCAAGTCCCTTACACCGCCTACCGTAAATATTTCATCCGAACCTGCGGGGAGGATAAATGTACCTGTGTTGGTTACAGGGTCGTAAGTAGGAGCTACTGCCGGTGTACCGCCGGAAAATTCTCCCGCATCATTAAATGTCTCACCTCCTGTTGTGAAATCAATCATCGTGGAGACTTCGCAAGCACCGCAAGCATTACAAGCACCTGACATCAAAGTACATGGTCCGGTGAAAATACAGCCACCGTCATCGCAGGTAGCTGCCGGGTCAAAATTATCTGCCGTCATATCAGTACAACCGAAAACGACTGCATCTGGAGAGCAAACCGTCAAGGTAATACTGTTTATATTGACTTCAACATCCTCTGCAAAGGGGCCGCTAAAACTTTCTATGGCAATGACAATTCCTGTATTTGCCGGATTAAAATCAAATATGCCGTCCGGGTCGGGTGCAGCACCTATCACCGCCATTCCATCTGCGAGGTTGCCACCGATTGAGCAAGCTCCCGGTCCGTCTATTGTTGCATTGAACGTGAGTGCTTCACCGCCATTGCCCGGTGCGCCGGTGCCGTTCTCAATTCTAAATTCCAGAGTGAATGGAAAAGAACCGGAAATCACGTCAATATCAGCTACGAGACATATATCGTTGGCGGGGTCAGGTATGCACAACTCTCCAACACCTATTGCTGCGAACAAGTCCGGGGTATTTGCCGGAATACCGACAGTACCGGACGTAGCGGCAGGATCATAGATAGCCGTACCGCCATTTGTTGCCTGAATTGGTGTACCCGTCGTTAAATCTATTGTTGAACTGACATCGGGAGCTGTACAAGCATTACAAGCCGGTGCCATTAGTGTACAGACAGGCGCACAGTCAACAATATCGTAACATACAGCCGCAGTAGTAGCATAGCAAACCATTTGTCCTAATAAACTAAGTTGGTCATTGAGTGCATCTAAGGTAGTGGTTGCTGTTACCACATCGGTAATAGGCGTACCAAATGAACCCGCAAAGTCTAAAGCCTCCTGTAAATCATTAAGACCGGGAACACCATCATTTACACCATTAATCAAATCAGCAATAGGCGCACATACAGGTAAACCGACAATAGCATCTAAGCCGGGACACAGGGAATTAGCAAAAGTCAATACACCATTAATAGCGGCAAGGTCATAGGTAAACGCTGTGATACACACTTGGTCATCAATAGCCAATGTAGTAGCATCTATCGCACCATCGGCATTAATATCGGTAATCACACCGTTGACTTCTATTACATAATCTGCATCGGGCAAAGAACCGCTTGCCGGACCAAATGTAATAGCATCGCTATTATCAGAGCAGGCTGTAGCCTGCATCGGATCAACGATGTCAGTAACTGTTGAAGGAGGGGCGCAGACAACATCTGCAGCTTGTCCGAAAAGGGTATTTTGTGCTACAAGAAATGCACAAATGATAAAGCATACAGTTAAGATTTTCTTCATGTTGAGTAGGTTTCTTTTAATAGACTTTGTGTATTACAGTTTTTGTAATACTAAAGTTAGGTACTTGAAAATATATTCAGAATAATTGAGGAGGGATATTTTGTGTTTCATTTTCTCTGCAAATATGAAAATAATTGATGAAATATTATAAGAAAATCAACAGAAAAATATGTTTCTTATCCTTTTGTCGTAGATATAACACAAAAGCTATTTTTTTATGGGAAAAATAACAATGTATTCACCAAGTTACGGTCGCACTGAAATATAGCCGTTTTTGATTAATTAAAATTATTTTATAATTTATTTATTGTTAAAAATTAATTATTTATAAATATTTTTTATTATAAAATAATTTAAAAATATCCTTATTTCAGTAGCATCAAATTACAAATCGGAAATGAGTAATTTATTTATTTTTATTTTTGTAAATAATTAGACTTTGGACAAAGGAAATTGGGGAAGGGCGCAGTTCTAAATTGTCCGTTCAGAATAAAATTATAAAAAATTGATTATCAGTTGTTTATAGTCGCATAGTTCCGATAGCTATCGGAACTATGCGGCTAAGGAAGTGGAGGCTTCGTCGTCGGTTACAAATAGGGCCGGTGCTACTGCACCTTTTATATCAAAAGTGTAATCCAATTTTCAAAATTAGATATAAGAATCTGATAATCAAGTATTTAAAAGGAAATAAATCAAGACAGTTTAGAACTGCGCCCATTGGGGAATTAGGAAATTAGGTAATCCCTTCTGTGTTAGATTTTTACAAAAAATAATTAATTGCATGTTTTATTTTATTAATAAAACTTATTTAATTGATTATCAATGAATTACGGTTTTAAACCGAAGATCCCAATTTCCTAATTCCCATTTTGTCCAAAGTCCAATAAATAATTAATTTTTAAATTAATAAAAATTGAATCTATACTCAATCAAAACAAAATTTAAATATTCCGTTTGCTAAACTTCAAAAAATTTGGTCTCCGATAGCTATCGAAGAAGCAATGTGCTGATATTTAGCTAGTTACAAACTTTAGTACCCTGCCCACGTTTAGCAAACTTGAAAAGTTTAGCAAACAGGTTTATGATACTTTGTGTAAAATTAATATCGTATAAAGTGTCAACTACTTTTATGATTTAGATGAACTTATCGAAAAATATTATATTGATTATTATACTGTATTAGGTTTAAAATTATACTTTTTATTTCAAAAAATGTTAGATTGTTATATTGCTATATTATTGATAAACAGCTATTTGTGATTTAATTATGGCTATATACAATAATAAAACAATGTAACAATCTAACCATAAAGCAGTATAATGACTCGAAAGACAAATCGCTAAATTATGCAGATTGTACTCACCACAAAACGCTTACTACTCCGCACATTCGCTGAATCGGATGTACCGTATTTTTATCGGCTCAATGCCGACCCAAAAGTCATGCAATACACCGGAGATGTGCCGTTCAAATCGCTAAAAGAAGCTCGCCAATTTATTAAAAATTATCGCGCTTATACGCAACATGGTTACGGCAGGTGGACAGTCATATTAAAAGAAAATCAGGAATATTTGGGCTGGTGCGGATTAAAATATTCGCCCGAAAAAAAAGAGACCGACATTGGCTTCCGCTTCCTGCAACAACATTGGAACCGGGGCTACGCTACCGAAGCTGCACAAGCCTGTCTCCGCTACGGATTTCAAGATTTAGGATTAACAAAAATAGTAGGGCGCGCCATGTCCGACAATCACGCATCTATACGAGTATTAGAAAAAATCGGGATGAGATTTGAAAAATATTTTGAAGAAAATAATATCAAATGGATACAGTTGAATATCAAATATCGAACAAGGAATGTCGAATATTGAATGGTTGATAATCCCTAAATAACGTTGACCGTTTTTTAATGAAAATATAATTATAAATAATTTTAAAATAAAATATCTTGACAAGGTCGTATTGAAATATAGTCGTTTTTTGATTAATTAAAATTATTTTATAATTTATTTATTATTAAAAATTATTTTATAATTTATTTATTATTAAAAATTAATTATTTATAAATATTTTTTATTATAAAATAACTTAAAAATCCCCTTATTTCAGTAGAACCTGATAATGTTAAATTTAAAAAAAATAAGAATACGTCTTTGTTTGAAATAGGAAATCTGCGCTGAATTTGACCTAAAACTTGTCAGACATTTTGAAAATGTCTGACAAGTTTTAGGTCAAATTCAAAACAAAATGACATTTAAATAATATTTAATACATAAATCAAGTAAGTGAATACTTCTACATTCGATATTCCTTGTTCGATATTCGATATTCCTATCGTTTTAAACCTGAGGAAATACCATTATTGATATTCCAGCACGATTTGTCGGAGCCATTGATGTCTCCATTCAAATTAAAATCTGCTATACTATATATGCCAAAGATACCGTTGTCATCTGACCACAATCCTTTGTCTGCACCATTGATGTCAAAGCCATCGGCAGAGTGGTTACTTTCTCCGGTAAATAATGCCCACACACCCGGCTGTACTTCCTTTTGTCCATTCAGGCTTGGTGCATAAGAATTTTCGGAGGTAAAATCGTATATCGCTACTCTATTGCTTACGGTGACAGGACTCGCACTCATCGCACCAATATGATTTCTATGCTCAATGACGACATAAAAACTCTGCGGGTCACTAGCCGTCAAGGGGCAGGCAGCCGGAAATACAACCGTTCCATTGTCCATGAGCAGGGCAGCCGCTCGTCTGAAAGTAGTGCTTGCGTTGGGTGCAGTACGTAGTGAGACAAGTATCCAATCCACAACTTTTGCGCTATGTATGGCTTCTATATTATCATAATCACTATCCGACCAAGATGCACCTTCCGAACCAAAGTACCGCCAAGGCTCCGTATTATAAGGTTGCCCTGACGGAGTAGGCATAGATACCTGACTTACAGGAGTTTGTCCGGGCAAAACACCTAAGTCGGTATTCAAGTTTGTTCGCATCATATTGAGGTATTGTCCGGGAAAAGCAAGGTTGGTCAAGGCACCTTCCATGAACACGCTCAATTGTAAATCAACACAACCATCGTCGGTACTCGCGTACTGCGCCGGACTCCATTGTGCATTGAGATTGGTGCAAGTGGTCTGTATATTTATCTGATAATTGGTACCGGATTGGAGGTTGGACAAAGTAAAACTATTTGTTGACGAATTAAAATTATTACCAATAGAAGTGCCTGCCTGATTGAAGGCAAGATTATATCCGGTGACGGGTCCGGCGGGAACTGCCCAACTAATATCCATACTGTTTTCAGTAATATTAGCAAAGGTAAATGCACTGATAGGCGGACAATTTTGTGTACCCGAAGTCGTAAATGTATAGCTGGGTGTAGTCGCCGGATCATTGCTACACATTACAGTTAATTTGAACTCGTAAGTAGTTCCTGAATAGAGGTTTGTCAGGTTTGTACTTGCAGAAGTGGTGTTCATGCTCGACCATGTACCTATACCTTGCGGACGATATTCGACCTGATAATTTGTTGCGCCACCAAGGGCAGTCCAACTTAGCTCTACGGAAGTTTCGGAATTACTGTTGACTTGAAATGAAGTCGGTAAATTGCAAGTCGCTATGGATGTAAAACTGACATTGACCCACTGCGAAAATTCTGTTTCAGCACATTTTGAACGTACACTAAATTCATAAGTATTGCCTTCTGTAAAGCCATTAAAACTAATAGGATTGATGAGCGTTCCATTGTAATAATTCCAATTATAACCGGCTAAACGATAGCGCATTTCTTCCTCTATTACTCCCTGTCCCGATGTCCATGAAAGTTGAACGGAACTGCCTGTGATATTTCCTGCGCTCAGGTTGGTGGGTTCAGCACAATTCGGAGAAGGGCAATTCAGATAGCTACGTGAAACGGCATAAAAATTCATTCTGGCTCGTTGTTGAGGTGTAAAAACCGTTGCACATCCTTGAAAACTATAACTCATGATATTGTCTATCGGTGGATTCGTGTAAGTATTTCCACTACAGCTAGCGGTAGCTGTGCTTGTGTAAACACAAGTTAGCGGATGAACGCCAACAGAGAGATTCGGGTCGGCATTGGTATCACAAAGTTGGTCGCCTGCCGCATCACAATTATAACAGGTATCATTAGTATTTCTCGTAATTGCCTCTTCTCCATAGCGCGTATCATGTGTATGCAATAAGCCGAAATAATGTCCCATTTCATGTGCCATAGTATTGCCTGATGTAGCACAAGAATTTCGCATCATGATAATATCAGGACCATTAGGGGTATAAGCATAACCACAAACATCATTGAATGAGTCATTGGACGGTACTTTTACCGTATTAAAAAAATAAATATTGATAGAGCCGTCAGTGTTGTAAATATTTGAAAGTATATCTTCTTGTGTTGATACATAATCGTAATAAGTATCGTCAGCAATGTAGTTAATCGGCGCACATTGATAAAACTCAAATCCTGTTTCGGCAAAATCGCTGTTGAGTTGAATTAATATTTGGTTAATTTGATTGGCGTTTAATCCACCTGTACCGTCCGAACGCTGCCCGACATGTATCTGAACCGGAAATTGATAATTCGGTAAGTTCTTTAAATGAGTATGTTGGCGGATAAAGGCATTGGTCTCTGCCAGATTTGCTGCTAAAAACGCCATATCTTCGTCAGAAAGTTGAGTGCCGCAGGCGGCTTGTCCGAAGGTGGATGTAAAAGGGATTGCAAACACAAAAAGTACGAGTATGATTTGATAAAAACGGGATGCCATAATATGTTGCGTTGTTTGATAAAATCCTGAGACTTGGTTGGTCGGGTTTCGGGTTAGTGAATTAATTTACTGATTATCAAATGATAAAATAAATTTTTTATTTTTAATACTTAATGAAATTGATAATACATTTATTGCAATGTACTACATCACTTCATTTCAAATTAAAAATAAGCAACATGTATTGTGACACTGTATTAACAATAATACTTGTGTTAAACTTTGAATATGTTATGCTAAAAACGGCTTTGTTGTATCAGTTGATTGGTGAGTTTGTTAGTGGGATTAATAATATTTACATTTTCATTATTTAACTTGACAATGTCATGCTCGATTTTTATTTAATATAGTTGGCATTTTGCTCTTGAATTTGGGTTAAAACTCGTCTGACATTTAAACATTGCTGGAAAAATATGACATTATCGGTGAATTTTGAAAATGTCAGACGAGTTTTAACCCAAATTCGGAAAAAATATCTCATGTTAAACACAAACATATTTTTATTTTCAAAACATGATATTATCAAGTTAAAAATAATATTATAAATAATCTACTGGACTTTGGATATTGGGGAATTAGGAAATTCGGTATTAATAAATCGCTTATTATAAAATAATTATAAAATTAAATTAATTAAATATTTTTCATCTTAATGAAAATAAAATAACTGATAATCAATTCCTTACGATTTAAAACCGAATTTCCCAATTTCCTAATTCCCAAAATGTCGGCTACCCGTCTAACGTTGGACAGTTTGATAATCAGTGAGTTACAAAGCTATTGAAATTCAGGTTATTATGATAACTATGAACTATGAACTGTCCAACCATGAACTGGTAGCCAAAATGTCCAAAGTCCAATGTTCAAGCAATCACCAATTATTAAATGCTTTATTAAAAATATCTTCTACGAGTTGGTCATTAATGAGTTGTATGAGGTTATCTTGTATGGAAGTAAGGTCTTGATCATTACCATATTCTTCAAAGCGATTAAATTTTTGTGTCCAGTTATCTTCTTCATTCATAAGGCTGACGTAATTAACTGATACAGAGATTTCAAGGCGATTGCGCTCGGCAACTTCGTCGGGGCGGGCAGCTACGGGGCTGATGCGATATTCGGTAATGGCTCCCGAAAATTGGACATCGGCATTGGCGGTAGTGAGGTTGAGCCGCGATTCATTAAGAATTTTATTTCTCAGGTCTTCGGTGAATATCTGATCAATATTTGGAGGGGCATTCAAAGCCTGTACCTCAAAAGTGCTGATAGAAAATGTATTGACTTCCGGTGCTATACTAATGCCTTTAAAGGAATAACAACCTGTAAATGTGACGAATATAAATACACTTATAATTGTTTTCATGTGTTGATGTGTTGATGTGTTGAAGTGTTGATGTGTTGATGTGTTGATGTGTACACGTTAAAACATCAGCACGTATTATTCGATATTATATTGTTTAATTTTTCGGTACAAAGTTCGTTCCGAAATGCCCAAGTCCGTAGCGGCATCTTTGCGTTTGTTGCGGTGTTTGATAAGTGCTTTTTTGATGAGTTCTTTTTCCATATCTTCCAAAGAGAGTGATTCTTCTACCTGAATGACGTTGGAAGGCGGTGGAGTTCTGGATTCGGTTGGATAACGTTGTGGCAAGTCATTATCGTAAATTTGTTCATTGTCGGAAACAGGAAAAGACGGTGTGGACGGCGGATAAAAATTACCGCCGGATTCACTATCTTTTATAGCTTTTAGCGAGGCTTGCGATTTCAAATCCGGCACACGTAAGTTATTGGAATTGATGAGGTTAAAGACGAGCGATTTGAGGTCATTCATATCATTTTTCATGTCAAATAAGAGTTTGTACATGATTTCTCGCTCTTGCATATTTTCTCCGCTACCGTTTTCTTTACTGATAACGGCAGGTAAATGTCGTTTCCGCGCATCGGGGATAAATCGCAGGATTTCATTCGCGCCGACGATTCTATCTTCCGATAAAACAGAAACCTGTTCGGCGATATTTTTCAACTCGCGGATATTGCCGTACCAAGCGTAATTTTCTAAAATCTGTCGCGCTTCTTCATCCAAACGGACGACCTCTCCTTTATATTTTTCTGCAAAATCGACTGCGAATTTTCGGAACAATAAATAAATATCTTCGGGTCGCTCGCGCAAAGGCGGCACGTTAATCGGTACGGTATTGAGTCGATAATAAAGGTCTTCCCGAAATTTGCCGGATTGCATCTTATCAATCAAGGCAGCATTGGTGGCAGCGACTACACGTACATCGGTCTTATACACCTTCGACGAACCCACTCGCATAAACTCGCCCGACTCCAATATCCGCAACAGAAACGCCTGAGTATCAAGGGGCATTTCGCCAATTTCATCCAAAAAAATCGTACCGCCATCAACGGTTTCAAAGTAGCCTTTGCGGTCGCTCGTCGCACCTGTAAACGCACCTTTATCGTGTCCGAAAAGTTCGGAATTTATCGTGCCTTCGGGTATCGCACCTGTATTGACAGCGATAAATTTGTTGTGTTTTCGAGGGCTGAGTGAATGGATTATTTTGGAGAATACTTCCTTCCCTACTCCACTTTCTCCCGTAATCAAGACTGACAAATCGGTAGGCGCGACACGCACCGCCGTTGACAGCGCACTTTCCAATGCTACCGAACTACCGATTATGCCAAATCTTTGTTTTATGCTTTGTAAATTCATGTTTAATTTGAATGTAAAATATCAAATGTAAAATGTAAAATGTAAAAGTTGTAGGACGCGAGTGAACGCGAGACACTTTTGTATTTTATTGGTTTTCAGATTTTTAAAAATAAAAAAAGTGAAAATATTTTATGTACTACAAGCACTTTTACATTTTACATTTATTATTTTACATTTTACATTTAATAAATTATCGTTCCCACTAATTTGTAATACGCATCATTGAACGGAACGCTGATAGACAACACGACATATACGCTCGGGATGCCGTCTAATAATTTGTTGTTTAGGGTATATTTGAGTAAAAAATCGGGGTCGGTGATGGGGAAATTATACCACTCGCCGCGATAGTGAAAATTGAAGCGAAGTTGGGGGCGTTTGTATTCTTGTCTGTTTTTTTCTCTGATTTGAAAGCGGTTGATTTTCAAGAACATCAATGAATAGCCCACCTCTTCAATTGTTTCCTTTGCTATCCTATTTCCTGTACTTCCAAATATATTTGTGAAGGCTTCATTATCGCAAATTTCATCTAAAATATTGCGCTCTAATTTGCCTAAAATTCGTATCGAATCTTTGTCAAAAGTCGTATTTTCGGGTTGATAACCCGTTTCGCAAACATCGGCATTATCAATTTCAATAATATCTAAAATCATCGCTTCGGCGCACAAATAATTGGGTACTTGTCCGAATGTAGTGGCACAAACGGGTCTTATCCAACGCGGTCTGCCGTTGATTCTGAGTGGGCGGTTTTGGTCGTCCAATTGGATACCTGCCAAGCATTTTCCGCCTTCCTTATAGGAATTTGCCAAGCATAAAAGTTTCATGGTTGCATTGTACAGGCGACTTCAGTCGCCCTGTTGAGTTTGCTGACACATGGCGACTGAAGTCGCCTGTACGGGTCATTTCAAGTGAATAATTTCAACATCGTTGTTAGCGACTTTGAGGTATTCGGCGAGGAGTCTGCGGTGGCATTTTTCTACGGTATGTTCGCTGCACAAGAGGCAGTTTTGGTGTAGTTTTTCGATGTCCACCTTCTTTTTTACTTTTCTAATATCCAATAAATTCAAATACTCATTTTCGTACTCCTCCCAAGTCATATTTTTTTTGCGGTATTTGGATAATAGTTCTTTTGTCGGGGCAAAATCCAACTCGTGTTCATAGTTGATATTTCCGATTTTTTTGGCAAAAAAAGCCAAGTCATCTGCCTTCGCATAGCCCGATAATTGTGAGGTATTATTGACGCGCGTATCCACGATTTTTTTGACCTTATTTTTAGTCAATAAATCGAAAAATGTTTGGGCGTTTTTTTTAGTGAATCCTATCGTGAATAGCTTTATCATGGTGATTTGTGATTGCCCGTAACGTAGAGAAAATTCATGAATTTTCTCTACGTTACGCTAGGGTGCGTTACGTATTAATAATTTTCATCTTTCTCCTCCAACCAATTATGAAAATTTGTGGGTGTTATGACTTCAAATTGGGCATCGGGGTAGGCATTTTTCCAAGCCACGGGTACTTTACTTTTTCGTTTTTCATTCCATTTAAATTCATAAGCATACAAACTACCACCTCTGTCCTCTACCCAATCAATTTCCTGTTGGTCATAAGTTCTCCAAAAATAATTATAGACCAACGTTCCTCTGTAAAATTGCTTTTTTTTGCGCTCGCTTACTACATAATTTTCCCATAATTGCCCAATATCATTTCGGAGGTCTATAGGGTTAAGGTTTCTAATAATAGCATTTCGGATGCCGTTGTCATAAAAGTACCATTTACTATTTTTGACCACTTCTTTTCGGAGATTTCGACTAAATCCTTTGAGTTTAAAAATGATAAATACTTTTGAAAGTAAGTCCAAATATTTCTCTACAGTGTTTCTACTTAATCCTAATTTATTTGACAATTCGTTATAAGACACTTCGCTACCTACTTGAAAAGCAATGAGTTGTAGTAATTTTAATATTTTTTCAGAGTTGTTAATATCTTCAAAAACTAAAATATCTTTGAGTAAATAAGCATTGAGCATTTCCTGAAGATATTGAGCTTTTTCTGCATTTGTATCAATATGAATTAATTCGGGATAACTACCGAATATCAAGCGATGTCGGAGGTTTTGCTGCCTTTCAATTACCGTTTCCCTTTGTTTGTACTCCAACTCAGAAAAAGGAAATAAGTGATAAGTTTTTTTCCTTCCGGTCAAAGGTTCGCCCGTATATTTCATAATATCAAATGCCGACGAACCCGTTGCTACAATTTCTAAACCCTTGATGCTATCCACCATGAGTTTTAGGATTTTACCGATTTCAGGTATTTTTTGTGCCTCATCAATAATCAGTAATTTTTTGCCTTCCAAGAGACTTTCATAATGTGTCACACTTCTTTGTTGAAGGACTTGTGTAGCCAAAACATCCTCACCATTCAAAAATATATGAGGTTTATCTATCTCTTTTATTATTTTTTCAAGTAACACCGTCTTCCCTACACGTCTTGGTCCGAGTAAAACAACGACTTTGTTGGGTTGAAGGGCTGTTTTTAATCTATTTTCTATGTATCGGTCTAAAATTAGCATAATTCGTCTTTATTGAACGAATTTAGCTAAATTCGTTCAATAATTCAATGAATTTAGCTAAATTAGAGAAATAAAATTAACGAATTTAGCTAAATTCGTTCAATGGAAAATCTGAATTACCAATTTTCACTATTTTCTTCCTTCATTTCTACCTTCCAACCAATCTCTTTATTATGCAATTTATACGCAGCTTTTAGTTTTGCTACCTCGTCAATATTGGGTTCAAAAAGCGAAGGTTCGGGGAGCTTTTTGGCGTATTTTTTCAATAAATCAGCTTCTAATTCTGCGTGTGTTTTGAGTGTTTTATCTTTTAAAATATGTTGTACATCAAAGCCGATTTCATCCAAATAATTGGCAATCATCGAAAAGCGATGACATTCTAAGGGATTCCCTTCCGAACACATCAGCGCAATCCGAAAGCCTTTTGATGCACCAATATCGACCCGTTCTACGCCTTGCTGAAAGGCGAATGTTTTGCGGAATAATTCAAAATCCAACTGCCCGTCTGCGTCCAATAACTCCGCCGCTTCGTGCCTTGCACCAAATTCATCTTTGAAGTGCATATAGGTGATGTCGTGGCGAGTCAGAAAATTTTTTAAAGGCACTTGATTGAATTGCGGATTGTATTTGCTTGCGGGCATACTCCGCACATCTACCACACAATCAATGTTTTGCGACTGTAAGAGTTCCAGAAAATAATCGGCTTCGTGATTGGAATGACCGACGGTGAATATTTGTTTTTTTTGTTCCATTACACTTTATTTCTTGTCGTGCTTTTCTATGACTTCACGTACTTTTTCCACAGGCAGTCGAACAATTTTAGCAATATATTCAGCCGATTGTCCGTCCTCGTGCAAAGCTATAATTACCTCAATTTTGGTATCTTCTATTGCCGTTTCAATACACGCTCGCATAACAGGTTCGTGCATTTCTTCAATGTCCTTCAATAATTGAGGATACCAATAAATTTGAAAAAACATATTATTTTTCACTTTTATATTTTTCGATAATTTCACGTACTTTTTCTTCTGAAATATCAAGTATATCCGCGATTTCAGGTATAGTTCTGCCTTTCTCGTGATTTAAAAGTATAATCTCAACTTCTCTTTCGTCCCTACCTTCCTCTTTACCATCTTCCTTTGCTGTATCTACTACAACACGTATTCCTGCATAGTGCATCTCACTAATTTCGTAGGCTTTACGTTCTTCGGGAGTCATATTGGCACGTTCTGCGGTTTTGAAGGCTTTCTTGAAGATCGGCTCATTGAGTATGCGCGGAATTTCATCGAAATCGGGTAATTTTTTGAGAAAATACAGCCATTTATCAAAGTGCGTTTCGAGTTCGTGTTCTTCTTTGGTGAAGGCTGGCATTTGTATGAATTTGAAATGTAATTTATCGCTGAATGGCTCGCAATCTTGGTCTTTGAGCATTACATCTCGTCTCAATTTTGCTTTCTCTTTTTCTTCATCATAAAAGAAATCTAAAATGGCGATGAAGTAAATGGCACTCAGTTCAAATGCCCATTCGCCACGCATGGCTTGTTCTTTTATAGGATAAGTTGTGTAGTATAAAGCTCTGTTTTTGAAATTTTTAAACTTCTCCTTTTGCATTTCTACTATAAATCTTTCGCCTGTAATAGAAGTGCAAAAAATATCAAAAAATGCCTTGCGTTCTGTTCCACCGCCCGGCAAAGCCTCTGTATTATCAAATTGTAATTCAGCGATTTTGTGGTGTGCAGGCAACAATTGGTTTAGGAAATCTATGAGCAAATCCTTGTTTGCCTCTTCGCCGAAGAGCTTTTTGAAACCAAAATCCGTGTATGGATTGATGTATCTTGACGGCTTTTCTTGTTGCACTTTTTTATATTTATGTAAAACGATTTTATAACTCGTAATTCATGTATAGCGTGACGATTTGCAAAATCGTTTTACGTGACCAATTCCCCTTTCAAAGTAGCCGAAGTCGCATCCAAGACCTTCACCTCACAATAATCGCCCACCTTCAAGCCTTCTTTTTTACGGAAAACCAACATTTTATTTTGCGAATTGCGTCCTTTAAAATCTTGGTCGGATTTCTTCGAATCGCCTTCAATCAAGACTTTAAAGGTCTTGCCAATATCGGCTTGATTGTGCTTGAATGATATTTGATTTTGCAATCGAATGACTTCATTCAAACGGCGTTTTTTCACTTCCAATGGAATATCATCTTCATACTTTCGCGCTGCCAATGTACCCGGACGCTCGGAGTAATAAAACATATAGGACATGGAGTATTTTACAAACTCAATCATGCTCAAAGTGTCGGCGTGTTCTTCCTCTGTTTCGGTACAAAAACCACATATCACATCCGAAGAAATCGCGCAATCGGGCATGATTCTGTAAATGGCTTCTACCCGTTCTTTATACCAATCTCGGTCATAAGTGCGGTTCATCAGGTCGAGTACACGCGAATTGCCGGACTGTACGGGGAGGTGGATGTATTTGCAAATATTTTCGTATTTCGCCATTGTGTGCAGTACCTCGTCGGTGATGTCTTTCGGATGTGAAGTCGAAAAACGGATACGCAAATCAGGGTGGATAAGTGCCACACGTTCAAGGAGTTGAGCGAAGTTGACGGATTCGCTGTCATCGGGGGCAGACCATTTGTAGGAATCTACATTTTGCCCCAAAAGCGTCACTTCACGGAAGCCACGCTCGTACAATGCCGTCGCCTCTGCCACCACGCTATACGCATCGCGACTACGCTCACGCCCCCGCGTAAACGGCACAACACAAAAGGAACACATATTATCACAACCTCTCATAATTGAGATAAACGCCGTCACGCCATTGCTCTGCAATCGAATCGGGTTGATGTCGGCATACGTTTCTTCCCGGGAGAGGAGGACATTGACCCCGCGCTCGCCATCGTCTGCACCTGCGATGAGGTTGGGCAAATCGCGGTACGCATCAGGTCCGACGACCATATCGACGAGTTGTTCTTCTTCGAGAAATTTCTTTTTCAGACGCTCCGCCATGCAGCCCAATACGCCTACAAGCGTACCCGGACGCTCCTGTTTCACCTTGTCAAATACTCGCAGACGCTTCCGCACCGTATCTTCCGCCTTCTCGCGGATGGAGCAAGTATTGATGAGAATGAGGTCGGATTCTTCCATATTGCGCGTGGGCGTGTAGCCCGTTTCGGCAAGTATGGATGCGACGATTTCGCTGTCGCTGAAATTCATCTGACAGCCATAACTCTCTATGTAGAAGCGTTTTGCATCTTCTGTATTCAGTTTTTTCTCCTGAAAAAACACCTCGCCCTGCTTCGATTCGTCAATCGTTTTATTGCCAATTTGAATATCTAATGTCGGATTGTCGTTATACATTAATAAGTTTAAGATTAAGTTTAAGTGGGAAATTTCGCAGGCGAAATCTCCTTTTGCAGCTACTTATTTAAGTGTAAAATTACGGCTTTTTTGACAGAACTGCCAATTTGTCACGTTTTTTATAAATAAAAAACACTAATTCTATACAATATTGATTTTTGGGTATAAAAATATATTTTTCATAACTTTGATAAAATTATATTTAACTAAACCTTTATGCGAAATTTAACTTGACAATGTCATGTTTTAAAAATGAAAATATGTTTGTATTTAATATGGGATATTTTTTCCAAATTTGGGCTAAAACTCGTCAGACATTTTCGAAATTCACCGATGATGTCATATTTTTCCTGCAAAGTTTAAATGTCAGACGAGTTTTAGCCCAAATTCAAGAGCAAAATGCCAACTATATTATATAAAAATCGAACATGATATTGTCAAGTTAAACATGCTACTTTTTAATTATAATTATTTCAATATTATTTAATTTTTGATTTTAAAATAATTATGGTTGCACTAAAATATAGCGTTTTTAATAAATTAAAATTATTTTGCAATTTATTTATTATTAAAAATTAAGTATTTATAAATATTTTTTATTATAAAATAATTTAAAACGCCCTTTATTGCAGCAACCAATTATAAATTAAAAAATTATTTATTAAAAATTATTTAAAATTGTAATATAAAAATTGAGAATATAAAATTAAAAACTTGTCCTACATCCGCAAAGTATTTTCCCTATCATTCCCACATCGCGTCGCTACGCCCGTCGTTTGGAATACAATGCAAAGCCAATATCTGCGGCAACATCGCTTTCGCAGCAGGGCTACTGCGGTACTGCCAATAATGGTCACGATATTTCCGGTTGTTTTCTTCCACATTTACAATGGGTTGTGGATAATCTTTTCCGATAATACAATTGTAAAAGGTTTGCTCCATTATTGTCATCAGATGTGGTCGGAAGATGTGTGGCGTGGGAACATTGGTAAGTTCGGGCAGCCATTTTCGGATGAAATCACCGTTTGGGTCGTTCTTTTCTGCCTGAATGTAAGGGTTATAAATCCGTAGCGTATTATAGCCCGTCAGTCCTGCTTGCATCTGCATTTGACCGTAGTGGATGCCGGGTTCAAAATCCAAAAACAGCCGCGCCAAATGCTTCGATACCGGCTTCCAATCTTGCCACAAAGTAAAGGTCGCAAAAGACACCAACATCGCCCGCATCCGAAAATTGGTAAAGCCCGTAGCCACCAGACAACGCATATTCGCATCCACCATTGGTACGCCTGTGCGCCCCTCTGCCCACGCTGCAAACAACTCCGTATCGTACTGTCTATCAAGGACTTTGAGGACTTTATTGGTCGGTTCAAATTCGAGTTGCCACTCCGATTCCAGTTTTTGCATAAAATGACTGCGCCAGCGCAGGCGTGACAAAAAATTCTTTTGTTGCCATTTGACTTCCGGCAAATTCATCGCCGTTTTTGCCCACTGATATGCCTCCCGCAAACTCACGCAACCGACCGCCAAATAAGGCGAAATTCGACTACACGAATGCCGACTCAATGCAGGTTTGGAGATTTGCTGCATATATTTTTCGGCACGTTTTTCCGTAAATGACCTCAAATACCGCCATGCGAGTGATGCTCCGCCTTTCTGAAAATCCGGGTGGGGTGTGGTGATTGCCTTCGGTAGTACCTCCCCTTTTATTTTTTTGTAAACGCTGTATAAGGGTTCATAAGATTGAAAATGTGTCATTTCGACCTTCACCATTGGGTCTGTCGTGATAATGCTACGCCAGTATTGCACCCATTTTTTTCGATGTTTCAAACCACGAATCACGCCATCTTGGTCGTATTCCCACCATTCGATATGGTGGTTTCGGCAAAATTTTTTGACGGCTATATCTCTGTCGAATGTCAGTTTGATACCCGTTTCCTGATGCGAAAAAATTTGCCCGATACTATATTCTTCCTGCAAAATACGCAGTACAGGCAGCACTTCGTTGTGGCAAATCAAGACCTGACAACCATAGGGTTTCAAAGCCGCTTGCATATCTTCCAACGATTCCCAAACAAACCGCCAATGTCGCATAGCATAATTAGGATGCACCATCAAGTCGGGTTCAAAACAATACAATAAAATCGTAGGTTGCTCTGCCCGTACCGCTGCTTGCAACGGTGCGTGGTCGGTAATTCGCAGGTCGCGTTTTAGCCAGACAATATTGATGTATTGGTGTATCACTCAAATCGAACAATGGAAAAACGGAGTGGTTCAAATTCAACATCAACCTCAAATTCAAATTCAATCGTACTGTCCACTTGACAGCTAAAGCAGTCATTACGGAGGCTCATGCGAATCTTGGCTTCTTCTGATTTCACATTATAGGTCCATGAATGTGTGTCACACTCAATTCAATGTGTATCAATGTATTAAAAATACGCCATAATACATTGATTTATTTATGATATTTATTTTGAATTAAAAATATACATTATACGTATTTCAAAATATCATTCCAAACTAAATAATTATTTTTGTCGGCTATTTTTCGTTTTGATTAAAAAAAATTTGCAGAATCTGTTTAATTTGTACTTTTGCATTTTGGCTTAATTATTGGCTAATCCATGTAATTTATTAATGATGACAATATAAAAATTTATTTTTTATTATTAACTAATAATCAGAATGTTATAGTTTAAAAAGTTACACAAAACTATAAATTACGAACTAAGAACCTGATAAACCAATTACCTAATCAACAGATTAACCAACTATTCACAGAAAATGAGTAATCAAGCAACAGGTATTTTTATTTCATTGGCTTGGCCCGATACCTTTATCAGCACATCGGGCGGTCCTTTAGAGCGATGTTTACAGCTTTTAGGCGCAGGCAAAAACGACAAATTCAGAGGTGGTCATGCGGCTTGTGCCTTGATAGAACGGGCTACGGGCATCATCGAATTTTATGATTTCGGACGCTACATTGCGCCCGACGGCAAGGCACGGGTACGCGGCACAAAAACCGACCCCGAAGTAGCTATTAACGACCTACGTGCCAAGTTTGACGAAAACGGACAACTCACCAACACCCAAGACATCCTCATTCGCCTTGAATCTGACCCCGAAGCAACACATGGAGAGGGCTATATGTTGGCTTCTTTTTGTTACGAAACGGACTACCAAGCGGCAAAAACGTATATCAATAATTTGATAGATAAAGGTAGTATTCGTTACTGTGTTTTTGGTGAAGGGTCGAATTGTTGTCGTTTTGTAGCCGATAGTTTTAAGGCAGGCACACTGAATCCGAGATTGAAATTTTTGTCCAAATATCCAATGACCATTACCCCTTCTCCTATTGGAAATATCTACAATGGAAGCTCGGATAAGCAAATGTGGAAAGTATATAAAGGTGTGGCAAAATCATACAAGGGTGGACGTTGGCAGACGTTTAAACAATTGGTTATCAACACCTTCGGTGAAGATAAAGAAATGAAAAACATATCTCTTATCGGCAATATGGTAGAACCCGACAAACCCGAAAACGTACCCGCCGCAGCACAGTGGCTTGGCGGACGCGGTGCAGGGTCTTGGTTTCATATCACGCAGACGCGCGATTTGGAGCGCAATGAGTTTCGGGTACTGCGCTACATCCCTGACGGTTCGGTGATGTTTGATCGCATATTTCAGTTAAACGAAAATGATTTGGATTTAACACAAGCATATCAATTTGTATATGATTGCCACGCCGCTATGGTCACGATTGTACAGCATGAGCGCGAAATGAACTTACATGCAGTGCGAGTATTTGAGCCTGTGGAGACGAATGCGGTATATTCGTAAAAAGAAGTATAAGGAGAGTTTTATTTACGAATAAAAGTAGTCAAAAAACGAAATATTTTAATTATTTTTTTATTTTATAAAAAATTCATTTTTAAATTTTTATAAATTATGATAATAATTAATTTTCAATCAAAAAAATAATTTTATGTAATACTATTTTTATTATAAATAATACTATAATTCATCGAATCACTCCAACGGTTCCAAGTTCTATTCCAAGTTCTTCACGCAATCCGACCAATTTCTGATGCACTTTCATTAAGTGTAAAAGTTCTTCTGTACGCTGTTCGGCTTGTGCGATTTTCATACGTTCCTGATTTTTTTCGCACAGGCGGCACACCTTCTTAAACTTAAAACGGGTCACGCCTTCTTTGGCATCTCGGATGTAGTTTTTGTCGGGCATCACTTGGGTTTGCATTGGGTTATTAAGGCGGTCTTCCCAATTGGGGCTATACTCGTGCGGCGTATGCGTGAGCGTGATGGCGAGGTCGGGAATACGCGGGTCGGTATGGTTCAAAAAATACTTAGGTTCTACAGGATTTTTATGTCGCAATAATTCGTAGGCTTCTGCGACAATTTGCTTACACAAATCATCGTCAAATTCCTCCATGACTTCCTCAATATTAGCCAGCACAAAAGCCGCTACGGTGGTCTCCCCTTCCAATGTTCTGTCACCAAATTCTACGATAAGCCGCACGATGTCTTTTTCTTGAAATTCATCGGTCAATTCACGCGATTTCGGAGGGGCAACTTCGCCCGTAGGAGACAGACCTTCTTCCGGTGGTGCGTCGGCAGCAGTGTGAGGTGGGGGCGCATCGTCGGTGGCTTGTTGAGCGGCTTTTTGTTGTTCTTTTTTTCTGAGCGTTTTATACAAAATTTTATTGACTTCGCTTATCAAAATCTGCTCGTCAATACCCATTCTCACTGCACATTCTTTGATATACAAAGAGCGTTTTATCGGCTCGCGCACCTTCGATATACTCCCTACAATATCCGTAATCAGTCCTGCTTTTTTGACGGGGTCATCCTGCGTTTCTTCTAATAACAAATTGACTTTGAACAAGATAAAGTCATTCGCATTATCAGATATATATTTTTTGAAAGCATCTGCGCCTGTCTTTTTAAGGTAAGAGTCCGGGTCTTCGCCTTCGGGCAGCAGCACCACTTTTACATTCATCCCCTGCTCCAACACCATGTCCAGTCCGCGCATGGCTGCCTTGATACCTGCGGGGTCGCCATCGTACAAAATTTTGATGTTGGGCGTATAGCGTTGTATCATCCCGATTTGCCCTACCGTCAGCGATGTACCCGATGAAGCCACCGTATTTTCGATACCCGATTGGTGCAGCGAAATCACATCCGTATAACCCTCCACCAAGATACATTCATCGGCACGACGAATAGCAGTTTTGGCAAAATAAATACCGTAGAGTGACTTGTTTTTAACGTAAATTTCCGACTCCGGTGTATTGATATATTTCGGAACTTTTTTGTCCGAAGAAAGTGTCCGTCCGCCAAAGCCAATCACCTTACCTGTCAGGTTGTGAATCACAAACATCATACGGTCGCGGAAGAAGTCAAAACCCTTCTGTGAGGTCACGCCGGCTTTCTTCAAAAGCTCCAATTTATAGCCCTCTTTCACGCCACTATCCGTGAAATTTTTAAAGCCTTTTGGCGCATAGCCAAGTCCGAATTTTTTTATCGTATCTTCATTAAAACCCCGCTCTTTAAAATAGCTCAATCCAATCGACTGTCCATCCTGCGTATCAAAAAGTTGTGAGGAAAAATACTTTTGTGCATACTCATTAATCAAATACAGGCTATCCATCGTCTGTCGTTCTTGGATAGCTTCCTGCGAGGGTTTCGTCTCGTCAATTTCGATATTATACTTCGCCGCAAGATGCTTCAAAGCCTGCGGATAGGTCATGCCCTCATGCTCCATAATGAAGCCGATTGCACCGCCACTTTCGCCACATCCAAAACATTTATATATATTCTTGGTTGGCGATACCGTAAACGAAGGCGTTTTTTCATTATGAAACGGACATAAACCCAACAGATTGACACCCCGCTTTTTGAGCGTGACATAATCCCCGACAACATCTTCTATTTTTGCCGTTTCGCGTATTTCCTGTATGGTTTTCTGGCTAATCATATTTGCAAATTTAGCAAAAAAAGTCGGTAACACCGTCAGGCTGACGGTGAGAGGGCTGTGCCGTCAGACTGACAGCATTACTAATGAGTCAAACATCAATATACAAACAGCAGATTACCGAACTAACGAGGTCTTTTTTTATTTTTAAAAATACCTTTGCATGGCTTCCTCGCAAGATACCCTTTTCTGTATATTTAGCATGGCGATACGAGGTCAGTGCCTTATAGTTTTCAGTTACTTTTAGTGGTTTTCCACTCTCGTGCTAAATATGCGGATAGTTGAATATTTTGCTTGGCGTACAGATATTACCTTAAAAAATCAGCATGTCGGTATCTAAAATGTTATCTTTGCAATACAAATTGACCGCAAATACCGTACAGGCGATTTCAATCGCCATGTAAAAAAATTACTTAATTCGTAAAATATTTATTTTCAATTAATTAAAAATAAATATTTTATCACACATGACGATTAACTTGACAATGTTAAATTAAAAAAATAAAAGTATGTTTATTCTTAAAATCGGAAATCTACCCCGAATTTGACCTAAAATTCGTCTGACATTTTGAAAATGTCTGACGAGTTTTAGGTCAAATTCAGACCGAAGTGCCTTATT
>CALIZI010000009.1 GCA_938028705.1 uncultured Saprospiraceae bacterium
GTTTAAAATTATACTTTTTATTTTACAAAATGTTTCATTGTTATATTGCTATATTGTTGATAAACAGGTATTTATGATTTGATTTTGGCTATATACAACAATAAAACAATGTAACAATCTAACCATAAAGCAGTATAATTAGGGGTACGATTCGTTTTTGTACCCATGCTCATTTTTAATTTTTATTCAATAATGGACGGCATTGGGCTTGAATTTGGGCTAAAACTTGTCAGACATTTTCAAAATCTACCGATGAGCTCATATTTTCCGACAAAGTTTAAATGTCAGACGAGTTTTAGCCCAAATTCGGAAAAAATATTCCATCCTAAACACAGATATATTATTATTTTTAAAATACAATATCGTCAAGTTAATTTAAAATTCGTAAAATATTGATAATCAAGAATATTAGTGGGTACAAAAACGAACCGCATCCGGTAATTAGGCTAACGAAGACATAATTTGTTATTTATCAGTAGAATAAAAATTATAATAAAATTAATTTGAAATAAAATATAAACTAACACAAGTTATTGATAGTGAGTATTTTACCTAATTTCCCAGTTTCCGAATTCCCCAATGTCCAATATCCAAATGATAATAAAGTAGAATATTTCGATTTGCTCAAAAAAAAATATACTTATCTGTCGATATACAGGCGGGTTTTTCGTTTTAGGGGAAATAAATTCGCATTAGCATACTAATATTTTAAATATATTGCTTGAATTTATGTGTAGATAGTGTAACTAAATGGTATATGTTTACGTACAATTGGGCGATTACTATTCATCCAATTAACTAAATTCATAATGAAAAGCCTATTATTATTCTTATCACTATATTGTATAGTGGGCTATACCTTTGCCCAATCTACCCAAGATCAAACTGCGGACACACCTAAATTAAGATTCATAGAATTAGATGCTGTACAAAAAAAACACAGGGTAGAGCTTACGTGGACTTCAACCTTGGAGTTGGAAGGTGATTTCTTTGCCGTAGAACGCTCGACTGATGGCGAAAATTTTGTGCCTATCAAAGGAGCTTTGGCAACCAACATAGAGAAGTCACCCAAACCATATACTGCGCTCGACTTTGAGCCATATACAGTTTCTTATTATCGTATCCAACAAACTGATGCGACAGGAAAGGTAAACTTTTCATCGGTCAAACAGGTAAAATTAGAAGGCATACATTTTGCGGAAGCATATATCAATCCTAAAAAAAATAATGAAATTCAAGTGCTGGTGAACTTAAAACAACAAAAAGGTTTTAATATAATTGTCTCAGACAAGGAAGAAAAACAATTATATAATGTATTTTTGCCACGCTCTACGGGCGAAGAACCCTATACTATTGACATGAATGATTTTGATGCCGGAACATACATGGTGGATATTTTGACGAATGACCGTAAGTATATATATCAAGAAGAAGTGGTCGTGAAAAAATAAATCCGGTAAGAAATACCTGACACCATATAACATCGAAGCAAGTTATGATGTGTCACAAAAAATTACCTGATGATTATATCCGCTATTGTTGCGATGTCTCAAAACAGAGTCATTGGAAAAGACAATAAAATTCCGTGGCACTTGCCGGCGGACTTAAAATATTTTAAAAAAACGACACTTAACCATCATATTATTTTGGGTAGAAAGTGTTATGAGTCCATAGGAAAACCACTACCTCGCCGTACAAATATTATCGTTACGCGAAACGAAACATTCAAAGCTGAAGGCTGTGTCATCGTACATTCTATTGATGAAGGTCTGGCTTACGCACGCGAGCGAGACGAGACAGAAGTGTTTATTGCAGGCGGTGGAGAGATTTATCAACAAAGCATACACAGATGGGATAAATTGTATCTGACCGAAGTAGAAATTGAAATATTCGGTGATGTATTTTTTCCTAAAATAGATAATAATCAATGGTTAATGAATACAGAAAAAAATTATTTAATGGATGAAAAAAATCCTCATAATTATACATTTAAAATTTATAAAAGAAAAAAATAATCGGTACACCTATACTATTTTTAATCATTTTTCTTGGTTTGATTTTTGACATGGATACAGCGTCCATGAATTTTGCGAAAATTATGGACACAAATTTTTCAAGGATAAATATTTTGCGAGATTTTTAATAAAATTACTTGATTTTTCAATTGTTGTTATATCTTTGCAATAGGCTTTCAAAAAATAGTTGAAAAGAAGCAAATTATAAGGTGACTTTTTGAAATCTGAAAGTCTCATTATCTACAAGAAGCATACTTGTGTTTGTATCCAAGTGGTATGCTCAACGCACTCACAATTCTTTAGCTGGATAAAAAATGTGACATTCTAAGCAGAATGTTCAATATCTTATTGCTTTTATAATAGCAATAAAAACCAATTGCTATGCAATAAATAGAGTTATCTGCCAATTAAGAATATTATTTTGTTTTTATTTATTTCAGCGAAGTATTACAGCGAATATGTTCCCCCCCCCTGACAATATATTTTTTATTTCAAGAAAAAGAAAAAAAACGTTTTTCCTTTTTCCATATAAAAAATAGTTCTATATTGTGAACAATATAACGTATATAGGACCTCTTATTGTGATATATTTATTTTTACAATTAGGTTTTCTTTTTTGTTTTAGGTTTTACATATCTAAACGTTTTACATTACCTTTGACTAAGATTAAGCGAAAAAAAAATTTATACTTATGGCCAATAACTTTACTAACCTAAGAAGGTGCTTGCTAGCCTTAGCGATATTATGTTTAGCAGGTTTGACTACCCTAAATGCACAGTCACAAGAAGACTACTGTCCTGAAATTTCCGTTGACCCTGTCACAGGAATTGTTACATTTACATTCCCTGAATCTGCCGGAGGTGACGATGGTTACAATATATCAGGTATTGGAACAGGAACAGGTTTTCCCGCAAGTGTTATTTATACAGGTTCCGGTTCGTTTATTGATCCGGGTGCAGGTGCAATGACAACCTTTATATTTGACCCAGACCAACCATTTCCCGGCAGTTTGTCTGGTACATTAGTTGTTGATTTCACAGGTACAGGATTCATTGTCTGTGATTATGTAAATGGTATCCTTCCTCTTACTTTAGTAAAGTTTGACGGATATACCACTGATAGAAACACAAATGTTTTAGAATGGGTGACGGCAAGTGAGGCGAACACAGCTTGGATTATGCTTGAGCGTTCACTGGATGCTGCCAATTGGGACTTAGTTGAGCGTCTTCCGGCACAAGGCTGGTCTTCCAATATGCACCAGTATTCGGCAGAAGATACTAATCCTTATGTTTTGACTTACTACCGCTTGCGTATTGTTGATTTGGACGGATTAGAATACTTCTCTAATGTTATTGCTTTAGAACGCAATACTTTGAGTGGTGTGACTATCTCTCCTGTACCTGCAGACGAAGAGGTCATGATTCGATTTGATGCTGCTGACCAAGGTGAGTTAACACTCTCTATCATTGATGTCTTAGGTCAGGAAATCCGCAGAGAGACTATGCCAATCAATATTGGATTGAATACTCAAACAATTGATATTCGCTCCCTACCGGTTGGTTTATACTACGTGACTGTTGACAATGGTGTTGACACTCATACCAAACGAATTATCAAGCAGTAAGCACTGCTATCAAAAAATTAATATAAAAAAAGCTGCCCTTTCAAGGGGCAGCTTTTTTTATGTAAGTATCAAGAAAAAGTATTCATTTTTTTTGAATATCGAATATCGAACAAGGAATATCGATATTCAAAAAGTAACTCTTTTGCCTGTGTTAACACAATTACGGGATAATAATCGCCTTGAAAGGATATGGCTACTTGCCAAAATTGATTTTAAAAAAAGATATTACGACAATAGCTTAGGTATCTTTTGGGCGCTCATCAATCCATTGTGTAGGTTTGTCGTCTATTATTTTGCCTTCACCTATATCTTCCCGCAAAGGATACCCAACTATGCCCTATACCTGTTTTCAGGACTTATCATCTGGTTTTTCTTCGCACAGGGAACAAAAAAAGGTATCAAGCTTCTCAAAACCAAAAAATATCTGATAGAAAGCATACAATTCAAGCATTCTGATTTATTTATCGCCTCCACCATTAGTGCCTGCTACTCCTTTATGTTTAATTTTATAGCCTACTTTATCGTTAGCCTGATATATGGTGTAGGTGTACACCCCACCATACTGTGGCTATTTGTACTATTTTTTACTATTGTAGTATTGGTATTGGGTATTAGCATGTTGCTGGCAACTATAAATATATATTTGAGAGATATAGAGCATCTTTGGGATATTGTGGTCTTAGCCGGATTTTGGGCAACCCCCATCATTTATCCTCACGAAATCACTATGGTTAAACTTCCGTTTTTGCAATATCTTAATCCCGTTGCAGGTATTATTATCAATATCAGAGAAACCGTTTTGAATGGCAATGCACCTTACTATCATTTGCTGGTATATGATTTGGTGTATGCAGGCATTTTGTTTTTAATCGCTAAATTTGTTTACAATAAATTTGCTCACAAAGCAGTAGAAAAACTTTAGGTATCGGTTTATGGTTCATAGAACGAACTACCGCACCACATTATATGCTAATTTTGTATTATTTGAAAAATCGCATAACTGCAACTCGGATTATATTGATTATATGAAAAAAAATCGCAATCGAGAGATAGAACAAAGAGAAGTTGTTATCAAACTTGAAAATATCAATAAAACCTTTTCTTTAAAGGATAAAAATACAGATACGATTAGAGAAAAAGTACTTGGCATATTTTCAAAAAATAAAAAAAGACAACTCAAAGCACTCGACAATATCAACTTGGAGGTTCGTAAAGGTGAATTTTTGGGTATTATAGGGCGCAATGGCAGTGGTAAATCCACCCTGCTCAAAGTTATCATAGGCGCAATTCGCCCCGACAAAGGCGGTATAGTAACCACCAACGGACGCATCATGCGAATGTCGCTGGCAATGGGATTTGACCCGAACCTGACGGCACGCGAAAATGTATATCTCAATGCTACCATCCTTGGATTGACCTTTAAGGAAATAACGGGCAAATTTGATGAAATTATTGATTTTGCCGAGCTACACAATTTTGTAGATACCCAAGTCAAATTCTTTTCACGAGGTATGAAAAGCCGTCTGGCGTTTGCCGTAGCTGTTCATGCAGAGGCAGATATTTTCTTAATGGATGAGTTTTTTGGCGGCGTAGGTGATGCCAAATTTAAGGAAAAATCAGAGCAAGTATTTGAAGAATCCTTTATTGAAGGGCGCACTATTATACACGTCAGTCATCAATTCAGAACCATCAGAGACCACTGCAACAGGGTCATACTCATGGACAAAGGAAGTATCATTGCTATGGGCAGACCCAATCAAGTGATACCTGTATATCGTAAATTGTTGAATCTTGAAAAAGAGGTTGACCTTGACATGGAGGAAAATTAATTCTATCAGACAGCTCTGCGTTTTACCGCAAATACTCTGGCAATAATCGCGTTATCACTCTTTCGTCGCAGGGTACTGCTAATGTGATAAGCATCATCGAAGGTCCGACAATCATTCAATTGATAGATAATAGCATCATTGAGGTTGCAATTGGCATAATACAGTACGTCTTTGTAAGCGGTATAGTAAGTCTGTTCGTAACGTTCATCAAGATTTTTCGGATTGAAATAACGAGCCTCACAGACATCATTGATGACAGGATAAGCCGCAAAATACAACAGATTTACACCATTCAAATCATAATACGGATTCAGTTCATATTCCGTCTCAAACAGCACTTCATCTTTAATTTCAAATACCTTGTCGTCGCATTTCAACTCCTTCAATACCTGTTTTTTGACCAAACGATACTCGTTGCCAAAAGCAGGAAACAGCTTGGCTTTTTCGATATTGTTCACCGTTCCACCGGGTTCGCTTTTGGCAAGGCGGGTATTGTCCACTGCATCCCGAATGGAGAAGGTCGTCATCAGTTCGGCTTGTACTTTGGCATGGGGCGCATGGAAGTCTATCTCGCTGAAATACATGCTGTTACCAAAACGATTCATCTTACCCGACATATCAACAGCATCGTTTTCTTTGAAGGATTTGAGCGACTCTTCACATTGTATGCGGATGCGTACAAAGGTAGCATACAGGCGATTGCCCGTATCATTTTTGAGGTCAAAAGACTTGGTCTCCAAACCCTCGCAAATCATTTCCCAATGCAGGTTGCCCAACTCTTTGAAGAGCCAGTTTTCCGACAAGGCTTCGATTGCCATCTGAGGCATATTGATAACAAATGTTGATGTTTTTGATACTTGATAGTTCATAGTTGATAGTTCATGGTTCATAGTTCATGGTTCATAGTTCATGGTTCATAGTTCATGGTTCATAGTTATTCACGTTAGACCATGAACTATGAACCATCAACTATAAACTCAATTGCTGCTGTATGTCTCCAACAGTGTTGATTTGTCCTTCTTTATTGACATCAATGCCAAACTCCTCGTCAATATGTACGATAAGTTCAGCGAAAGATATTGAGTCTATCTGTAGGTCATCCCGCAAATCCATCTCCGGGCGAAGTTCTTCTACGGCATCCAGCCCAATATTTGTCAATACTTTATTAATAATTGTCGTTAATTTATCCATTGATTTAGTTTACAGAGTTTATAAAGTTGATAGAGTTTATAAAGTTGATGAGGTGATGAGTTACACGTTAGCGAAGGGGTCTTTGTCGAAGATAAAGGTTAATCACTTTATAAACTAAATAAACTTTATAAACTCTATAAACTGATAAAGCAAATACCTATCTTGCACTGTTTTTTTGACGTTATTTTTGCTAATTGGATGCTATTTAATTCACTAGAATATTTATTGTTTTTACCCGTAGCTTTTGCGCTATATTGGTCACTTTCTGACAAATATAAGATACAAAATGTATTATTGTTGGCATTGAGTTACTTTTTTTACTCCTGTTGGGATTGGCGTTTTTTATCTTTAATTATAATCAGCTCATTTACAGACTATTATGTAGGTCAATGGATTCACCGTTCAGAGAATAAAAATACGCGCAAACGCTTTTTGTATATTAGCTTGCTGGTCAATTTGGGTTTGCTGGGTGTTTTCAAATATTACAATTTCTTCGCTACGGAGTTCAGTGAATTACTTGGTTTTTTGGGTCTGCAAACATCTATGGCTACGCTGAATGTCATTTTACCCGTTGGAATTAGCTTTTATACTTTTCAGACCTTGAGTTATACGATTGATATTTATCGGGGCAAATTAGAGCCAACCGATAAAATGATTGACTTTTTTGCTTATGTTGCTTTTTTTCCGCAACTCGTAGCTGGACCTATTGAACGCGCCAGAGACCTCTTGCCACAGTTTCACGTAGCCCGAAAGTTTGACTATACAAAAAGTGTGGACGGACTTCGGCAAATGCTTTGGGGCTTTTTTAAAAAGGTGGTGATTGCTGATAATTGTGCGCCTGTGGTTGATTTTATTTTTGCGAATCATGCCGATTATGGCAGCGGAATTTTGGTTTTGGCCGTGGTTTTATTCGCGCTTCAGTTGTATGCCGATTTTTCAGGGTATTCGGATATTGCCATTGGTACGGCACGTTTGTTTGGCTTCAATCTGACACAAAATTTTGCTACGCCCTACTTTGCCTTATCTACCACTACGCTATGGCGACGCTGGCATATTACGCTCTCCACTTGGGCAAATGAATACGTTTTTCTGCCTGTATCGTCGAGTCTCAAAAGACTGAAACGCCGCGCTGTTTTGTTGGCACTGGTGATTACCTTTACCTTGATAGGGCTGTGGCATGGCGCAAACTGGACCTTTGTTTGTTTTGGATTGTGGCATGGATTGGTGGTGACATTTGAGTACATGACACAGAAACAAAGGCGGCAATTGACTAAAAAAACGGGGCAATCATTTATGCGGTTCAGTGGTTGGCTGGCAACTATTTTGGTGTGGCTAATTGGTTGTGTATTTTTCCGTTCGGCAACAATAAGTGATGCTTTTACCTATTTCAAAAACATCTTTACATTCTCTGATAAGAAATTGTCGGGAGTCCTTGAAGCTGTTAATCTTAATATGCCTCAACTCTATATCATTATCTCTTCTATCATATTTTTATTTGTTGTGGAATGGCTCAATCGCCGCCAAAAACATGGTTTGGAGAATACGCCTTCCAACTTTATTCTTCGATACGCCACTTATCTGCTGTTGTGTGTATTGATATTGGAGTATTTTCACGGGCAGAAAAGTTTTGTTTATTTTCAGTTTTAAAAATTCCAAATAACAAGCACCAAATTCCAAAAGTCAAAAGTCAAGATTTTCATATTTTGTGATTTGGAATTTGGTGCTTGGAATTTGCTATCTTATTTTTACTTTTACTTTCTTTGCCATTTCGTAGTAATTCTTTTTGTCGGAGGAGACCACGCATAGACTTACATCATAATCTCCATTTTTAATTTTATTTTTTGGGATAACTACTGTAAAGCCTGATTTGAGGTACTTCGGATTCTTTGCTCTTTCTGAGTATGCTCTTTGAGGTTGTCCGTAATCAGTCTTAAAAAATTGGTCGCCTATTTTTACATACACTCCTGCTGCGGCGGTTTTTCGCGGTTTGTCGATAGCCATACCTTTTATAGTTATTTTATTTTCTGTGATGCGAAACGGTTGTTTGTCTTTTGCAGCATTTTTACCGTTTATCGTTTTGATAAACGCATGTGTATTTTTTTCCGATTTTTTTAATTGGCTGATAGGTGGAAGTGCTGCGGATTGAGGTGTATTTTGCTCTTTCAGTTTTTTTTGTGGTTTTGCTTTTTTTCGCTTTGCTTTTTGTTGATTTTTTTGTCTGCCTTGTCTGTTTTGTTTTGCTTTCCTTCGATTTTCTTTTTTCAGATGTTGTTTTCTTATTTCCGATGGCTCTTTTTGTGCAGTACCGTCATTCTGACAACCGGCAGCGAATAAGCCAAGTGTAAAAATAAGAAGCGATAAGTATAATATTTTTTTCATTATCATGATTTTTTATTTGTCACCTATATGGGTATCGTAATCCGTTCATCTACTTATTCTACTTGCCTTATAAGGCGGTATTTCATTGAATGCCTGTGCCAGTCGTTCGGAAAATATTTTTGCACCTTCACGATTTAGGTGGCCTCTGTTAAAACGGTTTTCAAACTCAAAAAATTCGGGAAACTCATTGCCATCTCCCAGATAGACCCGATTTTCCAGATTATAGGTATAATATCCCGGGCTATTGGGCAAAAAGACAAAATATAGTTCTGTATCTTTTACTTCTGCCAGTTTTTTTAATCTGTTGCATTCCTCAATAATAGCGAGGTCTTTTCGGGTCAATTCATAATTCGTATAATCTTTTATCCTTTTGGCTTTTTTCAGTGTTTTCGTATGTTTCTTTTCGTTTCTGGCATAGCCGGGAGCTTGTGGTCGTTTTTTGTGGTCTTCATTGTCCATAGCAAGGAAGCCTCTGGTTCGTATCATATCCGGCGGGGTTGTTTTTATGGACTGCTTGTAATTTGTCAATGCCCGGAGCCGGAACATGCCAAATTGATTCTCCATAAACGACATGAGGTGGTATTTGATTTGTTGGACATTTTTATCTGCATATTTCAAACTGAATTTCAATCGCTTCCAATCGTGGTAATAGACCAAGCGTAAGGTATGCAAATTGGGTTCTCTGATTTCCAACGAATGATTGACCAACATAAATGCCCTATCCACCTCGTATTTGCCCAAAAAATGCTCCAACAAATAACTGCGTTCCATTATATTGGTAGCATCTGCGGCGATATTATAAGAGTAGGTACTCAAATCGGTATTGGCATCAAAAACAGCGGGTATCACATGTCGGTTGATGAGACTATTGCCGATGAATACGGTATTTATATTATCCGATGCTTTATCATAATAGTACATTTTGCGAAGAAATTGCTCATTACCCAGATAGTAAGGCAACAGTGACCGTACAACAAACATCAGGATGATGTAAGCCAATATGACCAAAGTAGTTTTTGTAAGAAATTTCTTCATAAGCGATGTACCGTACAGGCGATTTCAATCGCCATGTGTAAAGTAATTTTTATTTGTAATTTATTACAAATAAAAATTATACAAATTAAATATATCGTTTACATGGCGATTGAAATCGCCTGTACGAATGATATATAAATTCAAGCAATTTCAACAGGAACATCTTTATTCCCTTTAAAATACTTCACCCCAAGTTCGATAGTGTATCCGACAAGCATCCAACCAAAAATCATAAAAGGCATAAGCCACAATAAGGTATTAAAATGAACATGAATATACGAATGCCCTCTGAAAATAATATGCCACGACAGGGGAGCTAAAAAAGCAAATAAAGTTCCGAAAATCAGGGCATACATCATGTTTTTATTATCAGGCGTGGGGATTTTCCTTTGAAAAAAGAATAATAATACAGCACTAATCAGATACAGATAAAAAACCGTTTTGTATTTGATTGTCAGTTCAGTAGCTCCTTTTTTCCAGTACAGGGCATCTTCATTGAAGTAGGTTTTCAGAATATCTATACGACTCGCCTCGGTACTTTCCTGCAATTTCTTGTTTATTTTTCGCTCTGTTTCCAATTCGCCAGATGCTCTTTTTGAATAGCTGTATTTGATATGCTCAAAGGCAGCAGCCCAACTGCCTTCCACTGTTTTTATTTGAAGTAATAATGCTGCCAAACCAAAAAGTATAGCAATACCATAAAATATACCCGCTTTGAATGTCCGGCTCACCATTTCTTTATAATTTCCTTTCAATAAACCATAAAAAACAAAAGGCGTAACAGCCATCAAGCCTTTGGTAGAAATAAATTCAAAGGATTGGAAAAGCATATTGAACAGGAACACACCCGCAACTATCAGGTAATGCTTGGTGCCGAATTTTATTTTACCCTTATAATCCAAATGCAGTAAAATACAAGGCACTAAAAATATCAGAAAAAAGGTAAAAGGAGTAAAATACAGACTGCCCCCCATAAGTGTTATGATAGGAGAGAAAGTAAAGGAAAATAACATCAAAATGGCGGCATATATATTGGTAATTTTATATATCCATATAATAATGAGCGACAGCACTAAGGAGAACAGCAGGGCTTTTTGGAAAAATATATAACTGAGCAATGCCTGTGGTTCGGGATTAAATACCTCATTCAGAAGGCTGTAAAAGAAAACCTGCAAAGAGACTTTGGACAAATAAATATTGAAATTGACTATTTTCTTTTTCCCCATATACGCCTGTTTGCTGTACATAGAGCGGTCTCGCCGATAGCGTTGCTGTTGTTTTTTGGTCATTTGATTGGCCGGTTGCGGCGAAGTAACCTGAAGCAACAGCCCGATATTATTGAATAAACCATGCTGCTCGGTATAAGCCATTTTACCTATAATATAGCCATCACCGAGTGGTGTAAGTCCCTGATCGAATGGGCCTTGTGGTGCAGTACCCCAGAAATTGGTCAATTGCCCTACCATCATAATGAGGGTAGATATCAATAGTAAAATCCAATGATTTCTTGGAATATTACGTAGTAGCTCCATAGAATTTATTTATATCTCGTGGCTACCCGTCTAACACTATACGCATTGATAATCAATAAGTACATTGTAAAATAAGTTTCTTTCATTTTTTCAGAAATGTAAAATGTAAAATAATAAATGTAAAAGTGCTTGTAGTACATAGTACATGTACAAAGTATTTTTATTTTTTTGTTGTTTAATAATTTTAAAATCAAATAAATATGAGAAAAACAGGTTAATCCATTAATCCAGCGTCCTACATCTTTTACATTTTAAATTTATTATTTTACATTTATTTAAATTCATTAACAAACTTATTTTACGGTGTAATAAGTTATAAACCCATTGAAATTCAAGTTATTATGATAACTATCGACTATGGACTGTCCAACTATCGACCGGTAGCCTATCTTGTCCTTTAATTCAGCGAACTCAAATGTCCGTTATTTTTAGGAATATAAAAAAGGTTGCGCGAGGAAAGGGTGTATTCTTTGTCTCTCTTTGAAAATTTATAATTCTTCATATTGTCAAGGTTGACTTTTATCATGGTATTTATATCATAATCAAAGATATATACATCGTGTGTGACTTTTAATTGTGAATAAACCGCCTCAAAATTACTTTCATTAAACTCAATTAACATGACGGGTTGATGTTTTTTTACCATATCAATCATCCCCTCTACGGCAAAATGGTCAAAACCCTCCACATCAATTTTGATAAAAGCGGGTGCTTCATTCAATGCCAAATCATCGTACCGCTTGAGTGTAAAAGGCTTAGGCTTGATTTCTATTCTATCCAGATGATTGGCATAATAATCCTCCACCATATCCCGCACATAACCTTCGTCAAAACTGCCGTTGTAATGAATCTCCTTACCACCTATTTCGGGTACATACAGTGTTTTGGATTCATTTTTATTGCTCAATCCAAAGTTGAATATCTCAATATTTTTATACTGCCGCTGTATATTTTTGAGGTATTTTTCGCAGAGATTGGTATTGGGTTCAAACATCAAAATTTTGTTGTCAAAACCCATCACGCGGAATCCGATAGAGGACAGCCCGATATTTGTACCCACATCCAAAAAACAACCCGCAGGTTTATTTTTGAATAATAGTTTCAATGCCAGATAATCCTTTTCGTGCGGAAACAGGAATTTAAAATGCCTGACATTATTATAAATCATCAAATTGAGCGATGGATTCGTTTCAATTTTTCTGACTATCGAATATTTTATTTTATGAAATAATCTCATATAAGATTGGTTGATAGTTGTCAGTTCATAGTTCATAGTTGTCAGTTCATAGTTTATTTTTATAATTAATTTATATATTTTTTTCAATTTAAATAATTACAAAAAATGAAAACTATCAACTGACAACTATGAACCATGAACGATCAACTCGCTGACTGCTTTTCAAAAACAAATAAATTATTTAATCCCAGTTGGAATTTGCTGTGATGTATCAGTTTCATTGAGCTGCTGCCGGTAAATATATCCTCCGTTTTGCTAATGTCGTAGCCATAATGCTCGTCCACATCCATACCGTCAATAACTTTGATAGCCATCAATACATCAAGGATTTTATCTACCTTCGGGTCGGGAACGGTGATAATCAGCCGTCCGCCCGGTGTCAAATGTCTGTCTATATCTATAGACATTTTTTTCAAAATCTCCATAGGAATATGCTCAATGACCGCCAACATCGTGACGGCATCAAATTTCTTATCATCTTCAAGGGCATCGGGGAAATAACCCGGTAGCAGGGTGTAATTATTGCGTTGAGTTTTTTGTTCCACATGCGGGTCAATCCCCACACCACTGCTTATTTTACTGATATTATCAAAAAGTTCTCCGCCCGAACAGCCAATATCGAGTACCCTTGCGCCTTCCCGGATAAAAGGTTCGGTCTTGCTGATTCTGACATTTTGGAGATATATATCCAGTTTTTTCATTAATTTTTATTCTATACTTTGGGTAGAAGTTAATTAGTTGAACAGGTAATGCAGGCTATCAGTCCGCAGTTGTCATTTAGTGTCAACTACATTTCTGAACATGCCAATAAAATTTATATGAATTAACAATTATACATTATCAAAATATTGATAATCATCCCGTATAGTTATCGGGATAGCCTGATTAACCAATTACCTGATTAACCGTTATACCAAAGTTTATTCTATTCTTAAAATACTCACAAAGAAGCTATAAAGAATGGTTTGTACACCTATGGAAAGTGCAATGACCGAAGGAATCACCCGTCTGAGTATTTGCGAGGCTTCCAATTCACCAAAGTCGGCACCACTCCAGATAGAGAGACTCATCACAGCCAGCACAATGCCTGTCAACACCAATAGTACGCCTATAATCAATCCTTTTTCGAGTGTAAAAAAATTGAGGAAGGACGAGAATCTTTTACTCTGTGGTAGTAGTCCTTTTCCTACTGCATACACTTTGGTCAGCAGATAAAACATACATATTTCGTAACCTATCAGTACCATTGCCGAAGAGTACAGCAAGGTGTTGACATCAAATACAACATTATTAAATGTGATAGGTCCTGAAATAATGAGTAAAGAAAGCACCAAGCCCAAACCCAAAATGATGAGTCCCGGCATGAGAAACAACCACTTGGGGCAGTACATCAGCAAAAAGCGAAGGTGTCGCCAACCGTCGCGCCAAGTATTGAGGTGCGGTGGGCGGCTTCTGCCGTCGGGGGCAAGTGTTGTGGGTACTTCTACGATGTCGAGATTGAGTAATGATGATTTGACAACGATTTCAGAAGCGAACTCCATGCCCGTAGTACGCAGGTCCATTTTGTTGAAGGCTTCTTTGGAAAAACCGCGTAAGCCACAGTGAAAATCACCGACAGGAATATCGAAAAACAGGCGACCTATAAATGAGAGGACCGGATTGCCGAGATATTTGTGTAAAAAAGGCATAGCACCTTCCTGAATACCGCCTTTGAAGCGATTGCCCATGACGAGGTCGTGTCCTGCACGCAGTTTTTCGATGAAAGGCATCAGCCCCAGAAAATCGTAGCTATCATCCGAATCACCCATGATAATATACTTACTATCAGCGGCGGAAATGGCACCGAAAAGTGCTGCACCATAACCTCTTATGGGAATATCAATGACTTTTGCGCCGTTTCTTCGGGCAATATCCTGTGAGCCGTCGGTACTACCATTATCACCAATCAGCACTTGATAATCAACATTGGTATCTTTTAAGCAAGTGTGTACTTTCTGGATACAAGTTTCGAGTGTCTCCGCCTCATTCAGACAAGGCATTACAACTGTTAATTCTTTCATTTTTTATTTTTATATATGGATTTGTATCGTGATTCGTTGATTCATCATTCATACGATGCTCCTCTGCTACTTTGCTTATCCGCCCTTTTATATTTACTATTATGGCAATCGCATGAAAATATTTTGCTTGTTTTTTTCAACTTCAACTTCAAATAAGAATTTGCCTTCGGCAAATTAAAAAAATGAAATTGAACTTAATTTTGCGGTTGAAGTTGAGGTTGAAGTTTTTCATAAAAAAATCAAAATATTATTTTTATGCGATTGCCATATATTTACTATTGCCCTGTTTTCATATTTAAATTTCAAGCACTAAATTACAAATTACAAAAATATAATGTATCTCTAAATTGTTATTTGGAATTTGGTACTTTACTTAGCTGCTTCTGCCAGTCGTTTTGCTTTATTTTCCATTTTTCTATCATAAGCTCTGAGGAATTTCTTCTCTCTTGCTGCTATGATCCTCATGCGCTGCATGTGTGGTCTTGCCGGATATACTTTGCAAGATGCTACACGAGTTTCTTTGAAACCTGCCCAGTGAAGAATATGCTCAACAACTTTCGGACTACCCGGCAACCAAGCCATATTGTCCACACCTGCCATGATAGCGGTTGGTTTTTCAAAGAAAATTTTCATACAATCATCCGGTGCATCTACGCTACCTGCCGTATCAATAATCATGACTTCATTCGTAATATCAGCAAGCACTTTGATAGAGTGAATCGGATCCGGAATGTGATACAAAACACCTTTGAATAAAGTAATGTCATATTTTTTTCTGGATTTCTCCATGTCATGTATATGCGCTACGTCGAAGTGTACTTCCTTTGGCGACATTTTGAAAACCTCGTCTCTCAAAAATTTTGCCTGATTAATCCAAAGGTCTCTGATGTCAAAACCGTAGGCGTATTTTGCGCCAAGCTGATTGGCAGCAATGCAATAGCCACCACTGTTACAACCAATATCTAAGAATGATTTGCCTTCAAATCCTTGCGGATACAACTGTGTGAAGAGCCTTTTCATAATGAAAGGATCTACTAAGTTTTTCATGTGAATCTCATTATAATCGGAGGTGAATTTGCCGTCTCCGACAGGCATTTTGAAATGCCAAGGACCCAGTTCTCTTAATTTTTTTTCAAGCGCAGATTTACTACTCTTAGCCATGATAATTTATTTTTTTTAATATTAGTGGGTGTGTGGATTTTATATAAATGAAATGTAAAATGTAAAATAATAAATGTAAAATGTAAATTTGTATAACGTGAAACTAACTTGGTTTTTTCCTATTTTATTAATTTTCAATTATTTAAAAATGATAAATATTAAAATACCTTCTCGCGTACTATTGACACTTTTACAACTTGTCCCGATGAATATCGTGGATTTTAAATTTATTGTTTTACATTTTACATTTTTTTAAAAACGCTTATTTGCCCGGTTTTTGAATGACGTAAATATCTTGTCCGCCCATAAAACCAAACATAGGGTGAAAGGAATTGACAACTTCTCCCCAGTTGTTTTCTTTGACGACCTTCTCTACCCAATCTTTTAGGACGTAAGTAGTACCGTATATCTCTGTATCCAAGCGTCCGATAGTTTCGTTGCCGCGCCAGTACATAAAACCTACATCGGGGCGTGTTTTGAGCATTTTCTTTTTGATATTATCATTTCTTTTCTTGAAACAGAAAAAGCCATGTGAAGAAAATACTAAGTAACCATTTGGTTCGAGTAAATTGTACAACCTATCCAACCAACGCAACCAGTGGTCGTAATTGAGGTGGCTGAACAATGAATTGACCAAAATTAGTTGGAATTTTTCGTCCACCTTCAAGTCTTCCGGTTCTTGGCAAGAAGGGAAGCCGTTGACACCAAAAGTTTGTTGTTGGTAAATGACAGCTTCTTTGCTAATGTCAGAAACGGTTATTTTGGAAGGATCCATTTTTTGAACAAAAAACCTTGTCGTTCTACCATAACCGGAGGCAAAATCCAACATAGAATCAATATTGTGATAGCCCAATTCGAGTGAAGCAATAACTTCCGACAGTCTATTGAAGGTTTGGAAACCGCCTTTGAAATAGTTGAGTGCAATCTCATTATCACTCATGTTTTGTTTCTTCCAAAGATTCGCCATCTCACAATCCTTTGGTATTTTGGTAATAAAATCATCACCATAGATAGCCTTGAATCGCTTATCGTTGACTTTATAATTCGTAAACTTTTTTGTTTTTGTTGTTGGCATAACAGTATGTGTTTGACCTTTATGTAATAAATGTTTGAATGTCATATTTGTATATCAGTATCTATTAATCTGCAGCTCGTAACTCGTAACTCTCTACTCGCCACTTACAACTTCTGCAGCTTGGTTTTTAATAGCTTCCTGAGTGCTTGGGTATCCCAATATTTTGAGTGCTTCGCCTGCTTCTTCGTCAAACCACTGAGCGGTGGTCTCATTGAAATATTGTGTCCATGTACCAACGACTCCGCGTGACTGCCCCGGTAAGATTTCTTTGGAAAAACCGGGCAGGGTCTGCTTGTCGAACGGTGCGGCAAGTTTCGGGTCTGCCCCCAAAAATGAATATATTTTAGCGCGTTCTATTTCCGGGTCGGCATGTAATTTTTCGTAAGGAATCCACAATACCTGAATATTGAGTGCCTTTTTATCTTTGGCAATTTCAGACATTTTTTTATCATTAACGACTCGTGTATTCCACTGACCGGCGATGTGCCTAAAGTACGACTCGCAATCTAAAAGTTCTTGCTTGTTGACCTCAAAATAATTTTTATTATTAATCGTTTTCTTAACTTTATGAATCATTTCCGGGTGATTCGTAAAGCCTTTGTAACGCTTGAGGCTTTGTTTGTTCTTGGAGACCGTTTTGAGAATGTGCTTAAACCAACTCACGACCACGTCGCGTCCATCTCTGTGTATCAAAAGGTACTTACTGTTGGGAACAAATAAGGTACTGATACCTACGGGCGTTCTGTCTCCTACAAATTTGTGGTCTCTACCGCAAAACTCTCTGACGAGGGTTTTGATAAAGCCATAATATTCTCTATCAAGAACGTCTTTTTTACCGTCTAAAATAAAACAACTCACCGAGCGGTCAATTTTAGATTTTGCCTGTCCGAAATGCTCCAAATGAAATTCTCCTTGACAGTTGATGTCAGGGTGCAGATTGAGGACTCTGCCAAGCCAGTTTGTTCCGCTTCTCATGTAGCCTCTTAAGAAGAAAACTTCCGGTTCTTTTTTTCGTGCCATAATATTTAGGTTTAGGTCGTGCTTAAAATAGATTTGATGATGCTTCCTTTTTAATGATTAATGGTTAATGATTAATGATTAATGTAGAGGATGTAATAGCGTATAAAAAAGTGTTATTTTTTTATTTATAATTTATTTATTATTACAAATTAATTATTTATAAATATTTTTCATTATAAAATTATTTAAAAATTACCCTTATTTCAATATAACTATAAAATTAATCATATTTGTTTCGTATTAATCATTAATCATTCACCGTTAATCATTAAAAAAATTATTTTATAATAATCGGTACGCCATGTTTGGGTGAATAATACTGCTTTTGGTCGTGTGTCATGATTTTGAGGGATACGCGATGATTGCCTTTGGGTACATTGTGCAATGAAAATGAAGCCTCAAAACCACAGTAATCATAGCCCGGCGTATCAAAATGCTTTGCAACGTCTTTTCGCGGATGCCCGTACATGGCAGGAAAAAGATACCCGTCAATATCAATATATACGCCACCTGCTGCCTTTTTGGAATCCGCATCTACCGCCCAACCTTTCAGTACCAGAAAGTCTTGAGATAGTTCGACAGGTTTTTCCATTTGTGCAACTTTGTTATGATTGATTTCATCAATATTGAACATTGCTTTATGGTCAATCACCGGTAGATTGGCAATCACTTTATGCGGATTATCAATATACTGTTCTTTTTCCGGCGTGATTTGCCAGTCATCTTCGGTATAAAAGTGCTGTGCTACATCCCAAGTTTCACGTTTGATTTTTGCTATTTCTTGCTCCGATAAGCGATTGAGCCATGCGTAAACATTTTTACGACTGTCTCTTTTAAATTGAGAATCTACTTTAGCACTTGTCGCTTCTTCTATTTTTTGCTGTATCTCTTCATTGAAAGACATACCAAATTTTTGGTATATTTTTTTAATCTCAGACAAAGGATTCATCGAAACATCTTCGTGGCGTACAAATACCCATTCAGGATGCTTTTTTTGATAATCCAATATCCGCGAATAAATGATGCGCCAGAGCAAAATTCCTTGGTCTATAATCGTCGGTGGATTGGCACAGTAGGCTTCAATCTCATCTTTGAAAGGGTATAATACTTCTTCCATCAGACGAGGTTGGCGCGTATAATTATTAAAATCGAATCGCCAGTTTTTAATTTTCAAACTGGCAATGAACGCTGCCGGATGACGTACCATCATTACTACGTTGGCATCAAATTCTTCTGCTATCCATTCGGCGGACATTACTGCGATAGGGTCTTTGAGCAATACTTTTTTATTCCAGCTAAAATGAAAATCCTCTGGTATAGCGTTTTCCAAAAAAGATTTGATTTCCGCTTGCCTTTCCACACTATCACGCTTGGTGATGTATTCAAATGTTTGTTTGAAGGGATGATTATCATCTTTTTTAATGCCGATATTAAACGGCTCGTGGATATAGGTGACTTCTTCAGAAAGGGAGAGCATATTGCCCATCCATGTTGTTCCCGAACGGTGTGATCCCGACACCAATATCCATTGTTTGTTATCCATATATTTTTAATAAATTCCAAAAAACAAAAAACAAAAAACAAATTTACCGCATATTCTATTTTGTTATTTTGGTGCTTGTTATTTGGAATTTTACTCAACTGTGATTAATTCGTTTTTTTGGCTTGCAGTATAATTACTCAAGCATGTACTTTTAATGAATTTTTCATATTTAGCGAGCATTTCGTCGTAGGTATTGACCAGACGGAATACATCGGGGGAGTTTTTGGCGTAAGTAGCTCTGAGGGTCGGATTACTTGCAAATTTGGTGAGTTGTTCAGCCAGTGGACCAATTTGACCGGGGCGGAAAAATTCGGCATTGACTTCTTTGATGACTTGCTCGGTGATACCATATATAGGAGTCGTGAGTATAGGCAATGAAAAGACCATCGCTTCGAGTATCACGCGCGGATAGGATTCGATGTATGAGGTACACACGAATACATCGGCAGCGAGGTAATACTTGAATACGTCTCCGGTTTCCATTTCAATATGGAAATGTTCTTCGGTATTACTTTTTTGAATTTCTTTATTGATTTTGTCCAAGTAAGAATCGGGTCGTGCGCCTACCATGTAAAACAGGCTGTTCTTATTGCCGGATTCGATAGATTGTATGGCGGCTTTGGTGAAGTCCAATTGTCCTTTACGCTCACAGACCGTACCGAGATTGAGGAATACGACTTTATCTTTCGGAATACCAAGTTCTTTTCTGACTTGTGCTTTGGTGGTGCTTTGGAGGTAGGCATTGATGTCTTTTGTCCGTAATCCGTTGTTGATGACGGTAAAGGCATTTTTATAATCCACCGATTTGTAAAGGTCTTTAGTGGTTTTGGCTACAAAAATACTCATTTGAGGATACTCAAAACATTCGTAGGCTTTTGTTTTTAATCCTCTTGGTAGATATGCGTAAAAGTCTTTATAATTATAACTTTCGTGAATACACCACATAGAAGGGATATTGGCTTCGTTGGCAGCTTTGAGGTAATGGAATGGGATGAGCGTATTGACAAATACGGCACTGAAATCAAAAGCCATGATCCAATCTCTCATGTCTTCAATCATGCTTGGGTAAGCTGAAGCGTCGTCCGGTTTCCATTCTTCTTTGATGTGTACGGTGACGTTCATTTCTTCGTACCAAGCCCGTAGTGGTCCGTCTTGTGGAGAGATGACTTCAAATTGAATTTCGTTTTTGGGCAATATTCCTTTGATAATCTCATACATTTGAATGGGTGCGCCTTCAAAATTGAGATTATGCGTCACCATCAGTACAAGTGGTTTGGTATTCAAACCGAGTTCAAAGTAATTTTGGCTATTGCCGGGCCAAACGCTGTATAATTGGTAGTTAGATAAGTTTTTATTATAATATTTTTCTTCAAAATTTCTATAATCATCCTTGAAGCTAGCGATTTCTGATACGTTTTGTATTTTGACTTTTTTATTGCCCAAATAGGTCATTTCTGCATTGCTGACATAGACGTTGCGGAATCCTTTTTGTTGGGCTTTGAGGCAAATATCAACGTCGTAATAAGAGACAGGATATTGCTCAAAGTCGAATCCACCGAGTTCATCGAATAGTGATTTTCGCATCATGCAACAACCGCCGCCAACTGCGGAATAGTTGCGCGGTACGTGCGGATAAAAGTAGTAACCAAGCGATTTATTGGATAGGTTACGGAAGGCAGTATGTGGAATATTGTCATAGGCTCCGGGATATAGTCCGGTAATGATACCGCCATGATAAATGGTTTCGTCAGAAAATAATATCTTAGCTCCTGTCACGCCTGTATCGGGCAGATTTTGGTAGCCGACCATTTGACTAAGCCAGTCGGTTGAGTTGGGAATGACCGAATTGGACAGGAATAAAACATATTCGCCATTGGCAGAACGGGCAGCTTTATTGAATTGTTCTGCCATAGAGCCTTTCGAGTAATAGCGACGAATCGGCATGAAAGACTCTTGGATAAATTCATCTATTAAAGTATTGGTTTTGAGATTGCCACTTTCACCAACCACAATAATTTCGTAATTTTTATAGGATGTTCGTTTGATGCTTTGCAGGCATCTGCGGAGTCGTTTGAGGTTGTCGTTGGTACTCACTATGAGCGTGACGAGTGGTCCTTGGTCTGCCCATAACAGGTGGTAGAGTGCCAAGTGATATTTGACAGCAAAAGCCGGACGAATGACTTTGGCAGAAATTTGATGACGGGTAAGGTGTTCTTCCAATGCTCTTCTACCTTTTGAAAAGAAAGAAAAGTCAGTTTGTTTGACATCACCTTGTTTGGCAATGGAAGTTTCTAATGCCCGCCAATGATATAGAACTTTTGGGATGTGATGTACATTTTTGATATGCGGCAGACTGCGTAATAAGAAATCGTAATCTTGGCAGCCGTCCATTTCGGCTCTCAATCCGTTGACTTTGTCAACGATAGTTCTTCTTATACAAACGAGGTGATTGATGTAATTATAAGATAAGAATAATTCGGGTGACCAATCGGGTTTGAAGTGAGGGTTCATGTGTGTGCCATCCTCGTCTATCTTGTCTTCATCCGAATAAATGAAGTCTATACTGCGGTCTGCATTGAGTGCATTGACAATCTCAAATAAGGCGTGTTCGGAGAGTTCGTCGTCATTATCCATGAAGGCGATGTACTCACCCGTAGCGATTTCGAGGGCAGAGTTGGTGGCTCTTGATATTCTGCCGTTTTCTTTTCTGAATACTACTTTGATGCGCTCGTCACTCTCCGCAAATTCGTTGAGCATGGGTTTGATGTGTGCTTTGGGCGAAGCATCATCGGCAAGGCAAAGTTCCCAATTGGTATATACTTGGCTTTTGATACTGTTGACGGCTTTTTCGAGCCAAATTCTCTCTACATTATATACAGGTACTACGATGCTGATTTTTGGGCGATAAGCAAACCCTTCCTCAATATCATTCAACTCGCGACGTAGCGTGGGCGTGATTTTGTTGTTGTCCAACCAATTGTGGTAGGTGTCGAGTTTTACTTTTCTTTGATTTTTGGCTCTGGTGGCTTTGCTTTCTTTTTTCGAAGGGGCTATGGCTTTGACAATGTTTTTTGCCAGGCTACCGTTTTGAGCGGTATTATTTGTATTTTGAATACCCGCTTCTAATGCCGGTGCAGGCGTATCAATTGATGTTTTGACAAAGAATTTATCATATATTTTTCTGGCGGGCCAAGTCAGGAAAAAGCCAAGTCTGTAACTAAGGCTTTGCTGGATGTCTTCCAAATATTGATAGTGATTTTTATCATCAATTTCTTGCGCTTTGATAGCCAATTCTTTTTGGTGTACGAGGTGTTCTTGGTGTCGTAAATCCTTTGCTTTTTCTTTTAGTTTTCTTTCAACGTGTGCGGTTCTTTGTTCGAGTTGTTTTGTTCTTTCTTGTGCCGTATTGAGTTCGCTATTAAGTTGTATGACTCGTTCTTTCTGCTCTAAGTTTTGAGCTACTCCTGTATCTATCTGTAGTCTGTATTTTCGATTTTCTTCTCTCAGGTTCTTTATGGTCTTTTGGAGGTTATTGACCGACATATTTTCGGAGGCAACACCCAACTGATAATGCGATTCGAAGCGCATACCAAGCGCACTGAATAAGGCTTGTACAGATGGTTTGTTATCCGCTTGTGCAAGGTGTCGAAGTTCGTGGGGAAGTTGCTGACCTGTAAGTGATATGTATAAGCCGGAGTTTGCATCCGGTGAAAAGGAAGGATATTGTTGAGGGATAATTTGTTGTTCTGAACCGACAAATATAATGGATGAATGATCAGTATTTAATTTGGATTGGATAAGGTCAAAATCAGTTGTCACCAATTTTCTGGCAAAATCATTGGTAAGTATGAGTAAGTTGATGGAATTGTCCGCTTGTGTTTTGAGATAAGCCAAGAAAGGTTGGTCGGTGGTTTTGATTCGGTATTCACTGACTTTTTGTACCGTATTAATGAACTCATCGGTATAGTCATCAGCCACCAATTCGCCTGTACATTTGTTGATATGAGTAGCCGCATGAGCAATACCCAATAACAAATTTCTACCTTTTCCTCCCAAGCCCACTATTTTGTGTGGCTTCAAAGTATCTATGAGAAAAAATGCCACCGGCACTAATCTCAATTGGTTGTTAGTGATCAACCCAATATCGTTGGGTAGGTCGAATACAAGCTCATTTTTGAGTATGTCAGAAAACTTCATTAGCAGGTCGTATTTCCGTCTATTATGAAGGATTGATTAGTCGGTTTTGTCGTGCAAAGGTACAAAAAACAAGCTCAATCTCATAATTTATTTTTTGCGATTTAACGCATGGGCGTATAAAATGATTTTACTGATGTTACGCATCAAAAAACCCATTGAAGGATGAATATATCCTTTGGGAAGATATTTTCTAATCGCGTAGCATGAGTGATTGTAAAAGATATTGAAAATTAGGGTGGGGGTCTGTGAGTATGACTTAAATAAATTTAGAATATTTCATTTTCACACTATCAAAAGACGCATTGTAAGGTGAAAAGTAACTACAATTGAAGTGATAGTTACCAAACAAAGCAAAGGGAACTGTAAGAAAGTATATTTTTCCTACCTTCGCCTTGTCAAATTCCAAATTCCGAAAAACAAATTCCCAAAAAATAAAGTATAAATGTATTTCGTCTGATATTTCCCTTAAAGTATAAAACGGATTGAGACTTCGGAGTTTTATTACACAATTTTCAAAATTTGGCTTAGTCGGTGTATTTACGACAAGCTTCGGGATTGTATGTTACTACATTCTGTTGGATAGAATGGTTCTACCTTTGTACCCTGTATATGTATGTGTATTTCTTGTCGGAGTGCTTATTTCTTATCTGCTCAATTCGCGTTATACATTCAAGAAAAAAGCTAATTTGAAAGACTCCTTAGGCTATTATGCGTCTTATATCGTAGGGCTTATTGTAGGCTTGATATTATTATATGTATTTGATAGTATATTCGATTACTCAGATTTTATATTAACTTTACTTGTTATTCCTCCCCGATTTTTACTTACATTTTTTTTATTAAAAAGTATTGTATTTGTAACAAATCCCAAATAACAAATTCCAAAATCCACATTTGAATTTGTTATTTGTTATTACCTGCGGACAACCGACTGACAAACTGCCGACATTCCTCTCATTTCTTCCTACCGACAGCCATCACAGAAGTACCTGCAAAGGGTTTCTTCATAAGTTTCAATTCGGCTTTCATCAATTTTTTAAATAAGGTATTGATGCCTTCGCTTGGTGGTTTGAAGCCATATTGGGCTACGTCCGTGCCTTTGATAGACAGCAAAATTTTTCGGGCAATCAAGGCAGGTAACATCGAAAATCCCCAATATGCTACCCGAATATCCGTCAAACCAACTACCTCAAATCGTTCTTGCAACATCTTCTTGGTATAACGTCTTTTATGCCCCAATACCGTATCGTAGCGACTATACAAAGACTGATATGCCGGAACATTAACCGCCACCATGCCCCCCGATTTGAGGTGAAACAAAGCCGTCCGAAGAAAATCCACATCATCGTCAATATGCTCCACTACATCAAATAAAATCAATCCGTCATACTCATTTTTAAATGTCTCATCTTGTTGGTAAATATTATAACAAAATAAATTTCCTTTATAATTATTGATTTTTTTTAACGCATATTCATTTAAATCACAACCATCTACGATACTATTATATTCCTCCTCAATCTGATTAATCATCAGGCCATGCCCACAGCCTACTTCAAAAAACTTCTTGCCTTCCAATGCTGCTTCTCCCACAAATGATTTAAAAAACGCATACCGCCACTGCACCCAAAAATGGTCTAAATTGGCAATCTCAAACCATTCATCTTCCATAGAGACGGCTTCCGGTGCAGTGAGATATTTGATGTTTGATGACATGTGTAATGCAGATTTTTTTATCACGAAGCACACAAAAATCGAACTAATGCAGAGGACACAAGGAATTTTTAGAGAACTAAGTTTACTTTCACCTTAGTTCGTCCTTCATATCCTTAGTGTGTTTTGTGGTAAAATCAAAATTGGGTAGCGTTCGACAAAAATAGGGTAAATAATTATACGCGAGTTGCAAGGCGAATTTCTTTGTTAAAAGCGGATATTTGAGTATTCAGACACCCATTTTCCATAAAAATATTCGCCTTGCAACTATTCCCTATTTTAATCGAACACCTCCCAAAATTGAAAATTGGCAAAAAAAGATGCAAGATAGCAGAATTTTATAAAAAAAGTCTCTGCCCAAAAGACAGAGACTTTTTTATAAAATTTACAGCTTGATTCATCCATTTCGCCTAAGCGAAATAATACCTGATTAACAGATGAACCAATCAACTGATAATTTCAAATTACTTAACCACCAATCTAAGCGTCTTACGTCCTTCTTCAGTTCTTACATGGACAAAATAAGTACCCGCAGCGTACTGACTTACATTCATAGTGACGGTTTCCTGCTGAACATTATTATAGATTTCTGTACTGAGTGTACGACCTGTAATGTCCAAAAGGTTCACTTCTACAGTGCTTGCCAATTCAGCAAAATCAAGCGCGATACTCACCAACTCGCTTGCCGGATTAGGCATGATGCTTACACTGCCTGCTTCCAATTCAGGCTCATTGACACCCACTACTTCAGCCACATTCAAGCGAAGAATTGCCTGCGGACCTCCATTGAAACCTCCGGTGAACCATTGAGTTGGAGTTCTTACGAAGGTGTTACCTACAAAGGCTGAAACCTCATTACCATCACCATCTTGCCCAATGATAGGTGCGATAGGTGCATTTTGTATATCATTCGGAGAAGAAAGATAAAGCGTATTATTATCTATGTACTCAATAACGAGCATATACAAGCCGGGATTTTCCGTTGTACCTTCTAATTTAAGAACACCACCTCCATTGAAATCAGCAATATCAACAGTAATTTCTGAGTGGGGTGTGCTACCACCGACTACTTCGTGAGAAGCAAAGCCAAGAATATCACCAAGGTCAACATCCTCGAAGGCAAAACTACCATCTTCATCAATATTACCATCTCCATTAGCATCAAGTTTATACACAGCCAAAGTAACGATCTCTCCGGGTATAGAATCCGGCTCGGCAATAGCAAATGTAGCCGACAAAGCATCAGCATTGGCAACTACCGGAAATATAGAACCCATAGCAAATCTACCGGCACCTGCACTAATTCTTCTAGGACTATCACTACCGTCGTCGTGACTAAATACATCATCCGTAATATAAAATTTTGTAGTTTCCTCATCTACACCATCTAAATAATTGGTAGTAGTTGAACCATTATTATAAAAACGAGCGGTATATTCACCCACCATACTAGGGGTGTAAGCATCTGGGAAATTAGCTATCCAACTCCCCGGAGGAAGTGAATCTGTCTCTTCAGCAGGAAGTGCTAATGTTGTCGTCGTACCCATTGGGTCTGTAATATCACATTTTATTTCCAAGCCAAACTGAACTTCCGAACCTCTGTTTTGGAAGGCAGCTTGAATGTTACTGAGTGGAAGAACCTGATCTTTTGGAGTCTGTGTAGCATAAGCTATACTTGAGCCCAATACATTGAAAGCATCAGTCATCGTTACATTAACGGTCTCATTTGCCATACCTGCTTTGATGTCATTGCAAAGCTCCAATGAAATAAAGATAGCCGGAATAGAATCTGTATCAACACCCGCAGGCGCACTCATATTGATGACCTCATTAGGATTGATATTGCAAATAATCGCAGCAATAGCACCGGCATTTTCTGCATTGATAGCTTTATCAACAAAGTTGCAATCACCCCTGTCAATCAAAGCAATATTACCTGCTACTTCTGCCCCATTGGTCAATGGCTCACAAGCATCTGTTTCAGAGTTAGCAGCTACGCCATCATCTACTATAACAAGGTCACCCGTAATAACATCTATCGGATGTCCCCAATCAACCGTAACTCCAAGGTCTTGGTAGTCACCGGCAGCAGAGGAGTTGTTTACAGTAAGTATAGCTTGTGCTGAAGCTCCTGTTATACAGAGTGACAGTGCAAATGTACAAGCTAATTTAAAAACATTTGTAAAAGAAATCTTCATAGTAAATCGGATTTAATTATTGTATTTATAAAATAAAAAATGAAAAGGGGAAATCAAAGTTAGAATAAAGAACTGATTTTTTATAATAATTATCAGACTTAGTTTTTGCAGAGCTACCCTCAAAAGTATGAAAAATAGAAAATATAGAATGCAAATTTTCGGACATTTTTTGAGATATAAAAAAATGAATTGTGATATAAGTGGTACATAGTAAGCAATTTTGATAAAAAAAATAAAAAAAATCGCCAAATCTTACCGTCAGCCTAATATCAACTTATGAATTATATTTTTACAAAAAAAGAATAAAATTAGCAACTTGTCGAAGATTTTAATTTAAATTAATTATAATTTAAATGTATTTTAATTTAAAAAACAACACTTTATGAAATTTAATCGTGAATTTCAAAAAGCATTTGTCGCTTTATTTATATGTTTAATGTATGAATTACAACATAATTTTAAATTAATTAAAATAAAAAACAATCATTTTTACTTATTTTGTGAAAAAAAATCAAAAAAACAGTTCACTTTTTTGTGCTTTCAGGAATATATAGGTGTACGAAACATTCATCCATCTTTTAAAACCATTAAAATGAATTATTCAAACACAGATAAAATAAACCGTCCTAAAGGCAGGACACTGACAGCCGACCAATTTGAGCAGGCTTATGTATTTACCCTAAACAACTTATCGCGCACCACAAGCACTACAAGCAATACCCCTTTACAAATACTCCAACTATTAGTGGATTGTCCGCGCAACCATACGATATATGCACTCGAACTTTGGCTGTTTTGCGAAGCCCGTAAAATTTTTAATACCATTAAAAAAGCACAACTCCGTCAAAAGGCAATCCGGCAGCAAATCGTACAACGGTTTGTCATGCAATTAGCCCCCGAAAAGCGTAACCACAAACAAGCACACGTTCAATCCCTCATCAACAACATCCTCGAAAAAATGGGTTTTTCTAAAGAGTAACGAGTGACGAGTGATCAGTAGCGAGATTAGCCCGTAAAATGTTTTACAAAAACTCTACACTCGCAAACTCGATACTCGCAACTCAATACTCACATATACTTAGGTTTTCTCATGGATAAAAAAGCCTCTTCGCAGTTCTAGCGAAGAGGCTTTTAGTTTGTCGGGGATATGCTCTTATGCTCGTCAGACGAATCCTTTTTGCCCGAAGCGAATATTTTATACAATAAATCACTGCATTTCGCAACAACCTTCGTCTGCCGAGTAAACCGTGTAAGCAAGCTTAGACAGATAGCTATTTTAATTCATTCTCTACCTTGATTCTATGATGAATTTCTCACAAAAAACTTCCTCTTTCACAGCAATCTTCACGATATACATTCCGGAAGACAACGCAGATACGTCAATAATATTATCGGACTCATGTTGCAGAAGGATGGCTCTACCCGTTTGGTCGTAAATACTGATATGTTGGATATTTTCACCATTGAGGTCGCTGATATGCAGGGTGTTTTTGACAGGATTGGGGAAGATGCTGATGTCTCTTCCTTCATAATTGACTTGAACAATATCGGTGTATTCAAACGCCCCGTCAAAATCCACCTGTTTGAGCCGATAATAGGATGTACCGAACAGTGGATTTTCGTCTCTATGTCTGTATGTGTGTGCAGTAGTGGTCGCGCCTTGTCCGTCTTGCCAAGCTATTTTTTCCCAGTTTGTAGCGTCTCTACTGCGTTGGATTTCAAAACCTGCGTTGTTGGATTCGGTGGCGGTTTGCCAAGTGAGTAGGGTGCTTTTGTTTTCTATTTTGGCTTGGAAGTCTGTAAGGGTGATCGGGAGAATATTCAGAGTAGCGAATTTTGCTATCATGTAGCCTGAAGTGCCGCCACTGAAGTCACTATTTTCCTCGATTGCTACCAAAATCGAACTATCTGGTTGGACAAGTATATCTCTCACAAGAAAGCCTAGCCCCAGAACAGGTGCCTGATATGCAAATCTGATATTACCGTCCTTATCGTAGCGATTCAATGCAGACGCATGTGCAAAACCCTCTTCATTGAATGCTATAACAATTTCATCGTCCGAAGTCAACCTCATAGCCACAGGCTTGAAACAATCACACCCACATGCAGCTCCATAATGTATCAAATTATTGAAAGTACTGTCAACAGAACCATCAGAGTTCAGCCTTCTAGTGTGACGACTACAGTCACCGGAAAAGCCATAATTATAGATGATTTTATCATCAGATTGCACAAATGCTCTATGAATACTCAAACTATTCTCAAGCACATCTGTATCTCCTGAAAACACCTCAGAGTATGTCCACTCAATAGCAGGGTTATCATCCGGGATTTTATTGATTTTCAACGTCACCGGATCGTAATCTTGGTAAGGAACAGCTCCGAGAGTTATGGTATAATCCTCTCCTCTTGCTGCGGTTACAGCACGGTAATAATCATTGGGAGGCTTAGGAGGGAATCCATCAGAGAAGGTAAAAAAGTCATTGGCATCAAATATATTCTGGTCGTATATGCTTTCGTTGCAGTCCATTACACGTATTCGGCTTGAGGAAACCGGCCTGAGATTTTGGTTGCACCCGGGTATGTTTATCTCATTGACCGGATTACCTGCACTATCATAGACCATTAGGTTGTTTCCACTGCATGATTCAGTGACCATGACAATGTGTGTATTATCAGGCATCAATGTCATATAATTGGTGGTACACCCGATGTCAACCATTCCGGTATTTCCGAAAGAGACATCCATTGTACCATCTACATTCAATCGGTATAGAGTGCTGTTACCCAATACCAGTTTTTTTCCATCAGGTAGTTCTAATACAGTTTTTATACTCCCCTCGTTCAGAAAGTCAACCACACCATCTGTACCAAATGAAACATCTGCTGTACCGTCTGCATTCAGTTGATATAAAGTGGTACTACTGCCTAGTACCAATATTTTTCCATCGGAAAATACCTTTAGAATTTTTATACGTTCCTCATTCGGGAAGTCAACAACCCCATCTACACCAAATGATGAGTCTAAAAGTTGAGCAAAAATATTGATAGACAAAAAAGAATAGAGAGCAGCTAAGATGATTCTTTTTTGAGTTGTTCCCGAAAATAAACCTTTTAGGTAGAGAGATAATAAATAAGTTGTTTTCATAAAATAATGTTTTTTAGACCATATTTAGTTTTTTACATTAAATAAGTAAATAATTTGTGTTATTAACGAAATATCAAAGTAACATTCATTGAGGTTGGGTTGAATGACCAGACTTGAAGTTAAGGTTACAAAAAATTGCTTATCAATGAGCAACTAAACATGCTCTGATGTGAATAATAATATATAAATTTTAAAAGCTATTTAATATTTATTTATTACAAATAAGATTTTTATTGAATAAAAAAGTATTTTTAGAAGCATTAATGATTTAAAAATAAACACCTCAAACAAGTCAATAAGATATGTCCTCAAAAAATAAAAAGGTCATTCTCTCCAATTCGAAAGTCATTTATCGAAAACCATAAGTGTCATTTTGTCTTAATTTTAAATTAAAAACTGAAATAATGTCAGTCACTATCGCATTTTACATACAAAATGTCTATTTTTAATGATAGGAACACCATTTGATTCACGTAAAACAATTTTGCAAATCGTTCCCCATTCACACGCGACGATTTACAAAATCGTTTTACGTTTTCATTAAATAAAAATATAAGTTAATTGCTAAATAAGTCATTAACCATTGACCATTAACAATTAACCATTAACAATAAATATGAATTTCAATAATTTCACCATCAAATCACAAGAGACTATACAGCAAGCGCAGCAAATAGCAGCGGGTTTGCAACATCAGGTCATAGACACGCCTCACTTGTTGAAGGGCTTATTGCAGACCGACGATAACCTCGTTCCACATTTACTCAAAAAAAATAATGTCAATACCAATACATTGACACAGGAATTGGACAACAGCTTGGACAAAATCCCCAAAATCGCGGGTGCTACGGGTATGCAAATATCCAATAGCGGTCAACAAGCAATCCTCAAAGCGCAGTCATTTTTGCCCAAATTCAAAGACGAATACGTATCCGTCGAACACCTCCTTTTGGGCTTACTCGCCACCAATGACAGCACTGCCAAACTCCTCCGCAATCAGGGTTTGAACGAAAAGGATTTGATGAAAACCATCGAATTGCTACGCAAAGGCAGCAGCGTCAACAGCCAAAATGCCGAGGCAACTTTCAACGCCCTCACCCGCTACGCCCGCAATCTCAATGAGTTGGCAATCAATGGCAAACTCGACCCCGTCATCGGACGCGACGAGGAAATCCGCCGCGTACTGCACATTCTTTCTCGTAAAACGAAAAACAACCCAATACTCGTCGGCGAACCCGGCGTTGGTAAAACCGCCATCGCCGAAGGCATCGCCCGTCGCATTATTGACCAAGATGTACCCGACAATATTCAGGACAAAACCATTTTCGCGCTCGACATGGGCGCACTCATGGCAGGTGCCAAGTATCGCGGCGAATTTGAAGAACGCCTAAAAGCAGTCGTCAAAGAAGTGACGGAATCAGATGGGCAGATAATTTTATTTATTGATGAAATACACACGCTCGTAGGCGCAGGTGCAGCCGAAGGCGCGATGGATGCCGCTAATATTCTCAAACCCGCCCTCGCTCGCGGCGAACTCCGCGCGGTAGGTGCGACCACATTGGATGAGTACCAAAAATATTTTGAAAAAGACAAAGCATTGGCGCGTCGTTTTCAGAAAGTAATGATAGACGAACCCGACGAAACAGACGCGATTTCTATTTTAAGAGGCATCAAAGAACGCTACGAAACCTACCATAAAGTTACGATAATGGACGAAGCAGTTATCGCTTCTGTGCAATTGTCGAATCGCTATATTTCGGATAGATTTCTGCCCGATAAAGCCATTGATTTGATAGACGAAGCCTCCGCCAAATTGCGTTTGGAGATGAACTCCATGCCCGAAGAATTGGACGAATTGGAACGCCGCGTCATGCAATTAGAAATAGAACGCGAAGCCATCAAACGCGAAAATGACGAAGAAAAATTGGCAGAATTAAATAAAAAATTGGCAAATCTCACAGAAGAAAAAGATGCGCTGACTGCCAAGTGGCGTTCGGAGAAAGACTTGGTAGAAGCTGTACAAAAAAGTCGCAACAACATAGAGCAATTCAAACTCGAAGCCGAGCAAGCCGAGCGCACCGGTGACTACGGACGAGTAGCCGAATTGCGCTACGGAAAAATAGAAGAAGAAAAACAAAATATCGAAGATTTAGAAGCACAACTGGCTGAAAAACAAGAAGATACCAAAATGCTACGCGAGGTCGTAACGGCAGAAGACATCGCCGAAATCGTCGCCAAATGGACGGGTATTCCGGTCAATAAAATGCTATCCAGCGAGCGCGACAAACTCGCCAATATGGAAGAGCATCTGCACCAACGAGTGGTAGGACAAGACCACGCCCTTGAAGCCGTAGCGGATGCGGTGCGCCGTAGCCGTTTGGGTTTTCAGGACGGTAAAAAACCGATTGGCTCTTTCCTTTTTTTAGGCACAACGGGTGTCGGCAAAACCGAACTCGCCAAGTCCCTCGCCGACTATCTTTTTAATGATGAAAACGCGATTGTGCGGATTGATATGTCGGAGTATCAGGAGAAACATGCGGTGGCGCGACTCGTGGGTTCGCCTCCGGGCTACGTGGGCTACGAGGAAGGCGGTCAACTCACCGAAGCCGTCCGTCGCAAGCCCTATTCGATAGTCCTGTTGGATGAAATCGAAAAGGCGCATCCCGACACCTTCAACATCCTCCTGCAAATGCTCGACGACGGGCGATTGACCGACAATAAAGGTCGCCTTGTCAACTTCAAAAACACCATTATCGTCATGACTTCCAACATCGGTTCGGAGATTATCCACCGCAAATTGACCGGAAAAAGCGGTGCCGACCTCGAAGCCGCCAGCTTTGCCGTCGAAGAGGACGTGATGACTTTACTCAAACAAAGCGTCCGCCCCGAATTTTTGAATCGCATAGATGATGTCATCATGTTTCGTCCGCTCACCAAGTCGGATATGCGCGAAATCGTCAGCATACAAGTCGGGCAATTGATGAAGATGTTTACCGAACAAGGCTTGCAGGTCGTCATAGATGAATCTGCCATTCGCAAGGTCGCCGAAGTGGGCTACGAACCCGAATACGGCGCACGCCCCCTCAAACGCATCCTCCAAAAACGCATCGTCAATCGCCTCGCCCGTAAGATTCTGAAAAATGAATTGGATACGAAAAAACCGATTCGCGTGACGGTGGAGGAAGGACTGATTGAGATTCGGAATGAGGTTGGTGGGTATCTTTCGGTGGACGATTGACGGTAGACGGTGGACGGCGCAAATACCGAACCTCCTTCGTAGGGACAAGGCATGCCTTGTCCCTACGAAGGAAGGTTTCGACACGATGCCCGAACATGTAGAGCAAATTCATGAATTTGCTCTACATGTTCAAAATGCAAGGCAAGTTTGTAATTATTTAGAAAACTTCGTACCTTACCAACACTTAAAAACCGTAATTTTCATTGAATATGGTACAATTAGAATTAGATACTCAACATGCCTTACAAATCATTCCGAGCGACATGACGGATGAGGAATTTTTCCGTTTTTGTATGATGAATAAAAATGTGCGTATCGAACGCGATAAAGACCGAAATGTTATTGTTATGCCTCCCATCTTCTACCATTCAGGTAATCAGGAAAGTGAAATTGCCACAGACGTAAAAAACTATGCAAGAAAATATGGTGGTGATGCACCAAGTCCTTCCACCGGTTATACATTGCCTTCGGGTGCAGTGCGTATGGCAGATGCTGCATGGGTGAGTCCTGAGCGGGTTGCTCAATTATCGAACGATGAAAAATGGCAATTCGCTCCGGTTGTACCGGATTTTGTAGCCGAAGTTCGCTCCAGTTCAGACCGTCTTAATACATTGAAGGACAAAATGTTAGAATGGATAGAAAACGGTGTCCGTCTCGCATGGCTCATTGACCCAAAAACGGAAACGGCTTACATTTATCGTGAAAACGGAGACATCGAAACACTCAAAGGTTTTGTCCAAATATTGAATGGTGAAGATGTCATTAAAGGCTTTGAATTTGATTTGAAATTAATAAAAAAACATAAATAAAAACCAACTTGCCTTGCATTTTTGGAAATGCAAGGCAAGTCTCACGCCAAAAAATAAATCGTCAACCCCTCACCGCAACGCGGGGCTACCCGGTCTTGACACGATACCGAACATGTAGAGCAAATTCATGAATTTGCTCTACATGTTCAAAACGATATTGCAAATTCACAAAAAATCTGTTAACTTTACGTAAAGTAATTTTACATAAAACCACGCAAATACCAAAAACTACCTTGTGGATTGCCAACTCAATAACAACTTATCGCTCACAACCCGTGAATTTGTCTCTAAATGTTGCAAAGGAAGCGTCAAAGAGGTTTTTCCGGGAAATATGTGGAGCAAAACAGTAAGCGACATCAAGAAAAACAGGTCAAAAAGCCCCACTTACAAAACCGCTTGGAAACTCATTAGCAGAAGTGAATATCGAAAATAATTTGTCATGGAAAAAGAAACTTACGTTGCAGTTATACTTTATGAAGGCTCATCTACAGCACCTACTTTCACGCCTGTTTTTGAGGAAATTACACTTTTAGTAGAAGCCATATCTTCGGAAGATGCAGAAAAAAAGGCGAAACACCACGGCATCAATAACCAACCGGAATACGACAACGAAGCCGGACACACCATAAAATGGAATTTCCTAAAAGTCGAATCTGTGAACCTCATTTTAGAAGAAATCACCTCTGATGTCACGCCTATTCATTCCAAATATTTCAATGATATGAACACCTATGATAAATTACGAGAAATGGCTGACATAGAAGAAGCAGTACATTAACAGGAACAACGCAAACAGTTTAACGCTCAAAACAAACCCCGATTTTCATCGTAGCAGGCGCATACAAACGCAGTTTTTTTTATTTTTTTGTGGAAAAACGCTTGCGCCTAACCTCTTGCAAAAAAGACCACAACTTACCACCAACACCACTTTCCGACAATACCGCTTTATCCCAACAATCAAAGAAAAATTCAAGGCAATCCTTTACTCATCACATACTTCACTTATCGTCCTACTTTCTTACTAATTAAGATTTGAATATCGAAGGTTGATTTGACTTTTTTGAGTTTGAGACTATATATTCAACTTCAAAAATGCCATTCAACTTATCAGAGGTCGAAGAACAGATAATTTTCATTATATTTGCAGTACCATGACCACAGCTAACCCACATATTAATATCTTTATTGCTTATTCCCGCAAGGATAAAAGCTATCTGGAAGAGCTGCAAAAACACCTAAGTCCACTTACCGACAAAGGTGATGTAACCATTTGGTACGACGGAGAAATCAATCCGGGTGACCAATGGGAAGCAGCCATTAAAAACCAGCTAAACTCTGCCGATATTATCTTGTTACTCATTAGTGCAAATGCACTAGCATCCAATTATTTTCGCCATAAAGAAATGGAAAAAGCCCTACAACGTAATAAAACAGGAACGGCTATTGTAATCCCAATAATTTTACGCGCTTGCTTGTGGGAAAATACTCCGGTAGGCACTTTACAGGTATTACCAAAGGACGGTAAGGCAATTGATTTATGGGATAATGAAGCCGAAGTTTATACTCATATAGCCAGACGTATTAGGGACTGGATATTAGTAATAAAACAAAGACAAGGGCAGCTTATCCTGGAGTCAGTAGGGCAGGTAGGTGAAAAAATGGAAAGGTTAGCAGAAATAAAAGAGACTGGAGAAAAAGAACATGAAATAGCTCGAAAAGTAAGAGAGGAACAAGAAGCAAGAGAAAAAGCGGCAGAAGAAGCTATTGTCAAAGCACAACAACAACAAAGAAAAGAGGAAAGACTAATTAAGTTAAAAAAGTTAGTTAAGGGAGTAATCGCTATAATTATTATTTTACTCCTCATATTTTTGACACGCAAGGCTTTACTTGCTCCGAGTTTTAAGAAATTGCCAGTTTCAATCCAACAACTTATTGAAAATATGGAATTTGTTGAGGGTGGAGAGTTTAGTATGGGATGTAAAGAAAGCTATGATTGCGGAGATGATGAAGAACCGATACACCAAGTAATCTTAGATGACTATAATATAGGAAAGTATGAGGTAACACAGAAACAATGGCACGCAATAATGAATAATAATCCTTCAAAGTTCAATGACTGTGACTCATGTCCTGTAGAAAGGGTTAGTTGGAATGATACGCAGGAATTTATAAAAAAACTCAATATAAAAATTGAGGCACTGAAGATAAGAAAATTTCGTCTCCCTACAGAGGCTGAGTGGGAATTTGCAGCAAGAGGTGGTATATACAGTAAAGGATATGAGTACTCTGGAAGTGATACGATAGATTCGGTAGCTTGGTATAGGTCGAATAGTGGAGATAAAACTCATCCTGTCGGTAAAAAAATGGGCAATGAATTAGATTTATATGATATGAGCGGTAATGTGTACGAATGGTGTAGTGATAGGTATGGTGAAGATTATTATGAAAATAGCCAAATAAGGAATCCGAAAGGACCAAAAAAAGGTTCCAAACATGTTATTCGCGGTGGTCAGTGTAGTCGGAGTAGCTGGGAATCTAAAATTTATAATCGTGATGAACATGTTGAGGTTATGAATAAATGCGTTCATCATGTTGGTTTCCGGCTTGCTCAAACTCAAGATTCTACTACGAGAGTGACAATGTACAGATGTCAGTCACCATGCCTAATCCACAAATGGTGATAGAAATCAATAGTAGATTGAACGGCAGATACTTCGATATTCCTGGCTTGGCATTTATCAGTCGTCTCCGTCCTGTCACCTATCAAATGGATATGGATGCCATCGCCAAGCACCACCACACGCCCGACAGCCTGCGCCTCGCCGAGTCCGAGCGAGCAAAAGCAGCTATCCGCTACACAGGCTTTTTGGCGCAAGAAGTAGAGCAAGCCGCCGAGTCGGTTGGTTACGATTTCAGTGGCGTGGATGCTCCGCAGCATGAGCGTGACAATTACAGCTTGCGCTATGCGGAGTTTGTCGTGCCATTGGTCAAGGCAGTGCAGGAGTTGGAGGCAGAAAATAAAGCCTTGCAAGCGCATAATGCGGATTTGGAGGCGCGTTTGGGTAAGATAGAAGCCTTACTGCGACAGCGTGTAGAGTAGCCCCCGTACCGACGACTTCAGCCGTCGCAAGGCAAACACTTGACGGCTGAAGTCGTCAGTACGGTTGTTTGTAATTTCAGCGAAAACTTCGTAACTTACCTACATATTGAAAAATCGTAAATTCAATTCAATATGATACAATTAGAATTAGATACGCAATACGCTTTAAGGGTTGTTCCGAATGATATGACGGACGAGCAGTTCCTCCAATTCTGTTTGGCGAATAAGCACATGCGTATTGAGCGTGATAAAGACCGAAATATTATCATTATGCCACCTGTTCATTTTGGTTCCAGCAAAAACGAAACTTCCGTGACTACAGACTTGGATATATGGGCAAGAAAAAACGGTGGAGAAGCCCTCAACGCCTCTGTGGGATATACTTTGCCCTCGGGAGCTGTACTTTCGCCCGATGCTTCATGGGTCAGCCAGGAACGCTATGATAAAATGCCTGATATCGAATGGGAGAGATTTGCCGCTGTCGTACCTGATTTCGTAGTTGAAGTACGCTCCAAAAGTGACCGACTTAAAAAGGTGAAAGCCAAAATGTCAGAATGGATGGAAAATGGTGTCCGCCTTGCATGGCTCATTGACCCGAAAACAAAAACGACTTATATTTATCGCGAAAACGGTAGTATCGAAGTCCTCGAAGGATTTGACCGTATATTGACAGGTGAGGATGTTATGGAAGGTTTTGAATTTGATTTGAAGTGGATAAAAATACGCAAGTGAAATATGTTTTTTATGAGAGAAATGGCTGACGTGGAAGAAGTTGTACACGGATGAACGCCTGTACGAATTTATCAAAAATAAGTATTCACCGCAAAATCAAACTGTTCCACAAAAATACGTTTGAAGGGCGTGATATTATTTTGCTCATAAAACACCAACATCGCCTTTTTATAATCAATCGAATCCACGGTTCGGAAAGAGAGCGGACAATGACTCTCGGCTATCAGAATGGCATTACTTACGATTCTTGCAGTGCGTTTATTACCATCCATAAAACCTTGTATATAATTAGACTTTGGACGAAAAGTCGTTCAAAAAAAATAGGCAAAACTATTGCTAGTAGTTATCTGTGAATAAAACTAAAGCAGAACAGTTTTGCCATGATATATTAGGTTTGGACATGAATCATGCCAAAGGTTTAGTGAA
>CALIZI010000010.1 GCA_938028705.1 uncultured Saprospiraceae bacterium
AATTTGGGCTAAAACTCGTCAGACATTTTCAAAATCTACCGATGAGCTCATATTTTCCGACAAAGTTTAAATGTCAGACGAGTTTTAGTCCAAATTCAAGCCCAATGCGGTCTATTATTGAATAAAAATTAAAAATGAGCATGGGTACAAAAACGAATCGCACCCGTCGAAGTCTATAATTCCATTTTAAAATTCTGACTTATAGTGTTTTATATGAAGTGAATATTTCTACATTCGTTATTCCTTGTTCGATATTCGATATTCATTTTTTACAGTTTGACAAAACGCTTGGTTATCGAACCATCCCGAAAGACTACGCGGAGGAGGTATATACCTTTGGAGAGGTGTTGAATGTTGATGTTTGTATCGTTGTGGGTGCTGAGGAGTTGTCCGTTGGGGTTGATGATTTGGAGGTATTGCGGGGTGGCTTGAAGGTGAAAATTGAGGATAATGACATCTTTGGCGGGATTGGGAACTAAGGAGAATGTATGCTCGGATATGGTGTCGTTATTGGTGGTCATTGGCGGTTCGAAGCAAGCGGCTTTGGAGAGGTGTTCGATGAAGAAGTTGGTGAATCCGTTGGAGGCAGCGTTGCCATAAAAGACGGGGTCGGCATGTACGGCGTTTTGGACTACGATAAAGTCGGTGGGGATGCTTTTTTCAATGAGTGATTGGTAGAGTATTTCGCTTTGGTGGAGTGGAACGATGCAGTCGAAAGTACCATGATAGATGCGAAAAGGCGGTTCGTCACCGTTGATGTAAGTGATGGGATTGGCGGTGGCTACGGTTTGGGGGCAGGTGGAAATATGACAGCCGACTAGCTGAGAGACGAAGGACCATGGTTGGTCGTAAGTAGTGGTTTCGATACAGGAATCGGGAGGGGTGAGGGGGAAGTGTGCCTCGGCTTTGAGGAAGTCTGTGGGTCCGAAAAAATTGATGACGGCTTGTACGCTGCTGCTGTGGTGGGGGTAGCCGATGTGGTATCCTTCAAGGCTGTCTATATCGTTGGTGGTGCCTAATGTGGCGGCAAGGTGCCCGCCTGAGGAATGCCCCATGACTCCAATGGCACAGGTGTCTATATTGTAGAGTTCGGCATGGTGGCGGAGGTGTCGAATGGCGGTTTTACAATCGTAGAGTTGTGCGGGCCAGATGCTGTCGGTGCTGTATCGGTAGTTGATGTCCACGACTACATATTTGGCGACTTCGTATATTTTTCGGAGTTCGTTGCGGAGTTCTCCGCGTTTTTCGCCGGTTTCCCAACCACCGCCATGAATATAGACAACTGCCGGGCGTGGGTCTTCTTCGTCGGGTGGTATGTAAACATCTAGGAGGTGTCTTTTGAGTTCGTCTCCGGCATAATTGACATCGGCGTAAGTGGGCAAAATTTGGGCATAAGTCTGAATAGTACACAGTAATAGTATGCTAAACAGCACATATCTCATAGCAAAGAATCTCATGATTTGGTTTTTCTAATTAGCGAATATCGGGTGCGATATTTGCGACAAAAATACAAAGAACCCAATAGATTTCTATATTTTTTTTGTCATAAAAAACTGAAAATCAATCGTAACTTCAACTTCAACCGCAACCGCAACCACAATTTTAAAATTTATATTTTTTTGAAGTTGAAGTTGAAGTTGAGGTTGAAGTTGAAGTTGCGTTTTTATCGTTTTACTTTCAGTTCTTGTCCTATGCTGATGATATTGGAAGTGAGTCCGTTGAGTTGTTTGAGTTCATTGACGGTCATGCTGTACTTTTGTGCTATTGCGTAAAGGGTATCGCCGGATTGTACGATGTGTATTTGGGTTGATGCGGGGAGATCATCGGGTAGGGGCGGACGTTGGGTAGGCGGTTTGTTGGGGCGGGATGGTTTTGGTACGGTGACGGGAGCGGCAGGTGTGCTTCCGATGGCACGTAGATTGGGGGCATGTTTGGCTTTTTTGCGTAAATAAATGCGTTCTCCTAAGGCGGGTTCTGTACCTTGCTGCATACGGTTGCGCTTGTAGATATGTTTGAGTTTGATGCCGTATTTCTGGGATAAGGTGTACATATTGTCATCGGTTTTTACGATGTGAAAGTCTTTTTTGTAGCGATATTTTTTGCGTTTAGGTTGAGTATATACGAAGTCTCCGCTTTGCAAAGGTTGTTCTGCTGTGAGGTCATTATATTTGAGGAGGCGTTTCATCGGGATGTTGAATATCTCAGAGAGTTGAGCGTAGGTGTCTCCCTGAGCAACAACGATAACCTTGGCTTGATTATTTATGGTCTGGCGGCGTTCAGTGATTTTTTCGGGTTGTGTAGAGCCGGGGGTGGGCGTTTCGGGTTGATAGACGAGTATCTCCGAAGTCATTTTATCAAATTTGTGGAGTTCGTAATCCTTGATGATATTGATGAGTAAATCTGCGTATCTGGGGTTGGTAGCATAACCTGCTTTTTTGAGTCCTTTTGCCCAGTTTTTGTAGTCTGTTTTCGGATAATTGAACAGAAAGGCATAACGCTGACCGCGCATTAAAAAATCGGTATGAGCAATGTAGGATTCGCGTACTGATTTGTATTTTCTAAAGCAAGACTTTATCAGATTGCCCTGCCTGTCGTAGTCGTCATCTTTGTGATAATAGGTGTCACCCGTCCATTTGCTGCCGCATTTGATACCAAAGTGATTATTGGCTTTTTTGGATAAGGTACTCGCTCCCGCACCGGATTCGAGGATGCCTTGTGCCAATTTGATACTCGCAGGAATCCCGCTTCTGTCCATTTCCTGAACAGCCAAATCTCTATATGTTTCGATATACGCTTTACGGTCTCCGCCTTGGGCGTAGCTATTCATTATGAAGCATAGTAATATACCTGTTCCGATAATCTTCTTTTTCATATCTTTTCTGTTTGCCTCTTCATTGTCCAAACTATATGCCAATACTTTTTTGAATGTCGAATATCGAACAGGGGAATGTCGAATATCGAAGTGTAGAATGTCATCTTAAACGTCTGATGAGTGTGACACACATAAGTGGATTTATAATGTCAAAATGATTCTTTTGATTTAATAAATATAGATTGAGCGTGCTGTAATGACTGCTTTAGCTGTCAAGTGTGGTTTTAACTCAATATTCAATTACTTGAAAACCATTGCTTTGTGACAAATTACTGCCCACTTGACAGCTAAAGCAGTCATTACGGATGCTCATGCTAATCTTGACTTTTTCTAATTTCATATTATAAGTCCATTAATGTGTGTCACACTCTTAACAATTATATTAATTTTGGACTTTGGACAAAATGGAAATTGGGAAACTCGGCTTAAAACCATAACTCATTAATAATCAATTGGATAAATTTTATTATTAAAATAAAATATATAATTAACTTGATAATGTTATGTTAATTATTTTTTGTAAAAATCTAAAAAAGAGAGGTTTACTGTACCATAGAATAGGTTGCTCCCCAACAGAGCCTGTCTCCGCTTCACTTCGGACAGCTAATTTAATAATTATTATTTTTATTCACAAGGTAGGTTCAATACATTTTGGGGGATCTTTGGGTGAAACTTGTCAACCTATTTTATGGACTAACATGTCGATTTATTCACTCATTTAAACATTCACTAATTCACTCATTGCATTTATGTCAATAAAAACACTCGGATTAATTGGTTATCCACTCACACATTCTTTTTCTAAAAAATATTTTACGGAAAAATTTGAACGGGAAAATATTGAAGGTTGGCAGTATGAGTTATTTCCTTTGGAGAGGATTGAAGATTTACCTGATTTGTTGAATCAACAACCTTCGATAGTGGGTTTGAATGTGACGATACCTTATAAAGAAGCGGTCATTCCTTATTTGGATGAAGTGGATGAAAGTGCTGCCTTCGGTGCGGTGAATACCATTAAAATAATAGATGGAAAACTGCTAGGTTTTAATACGGATGTGTATGGTTTTGAAGTGTCATTGAAGCCCATGTTGAAGGCACATCACCAAGCAGCACTGATACTTGGAACGGGCGGAGCGGCAAAGGCAGTGGCAAGTGTTTTGGAGCGATTGGGCATAGCGTATCAATACGTTTCGAGAACACCAAGTGAAGGGCAAATTTCGTATAAAAACATTGATAAAAATACGATAAATAAACATACACTTATTGTCAACACAACGCCGCTTGGTATGTACCCAAATGTAGCAAATTGCCCTGATTTGCCCTACGAAATGTTGACCGATGAACATATATTATACGATTTGGTATATAACCCAAATGTTACGACTTTCTTAAAAAAAGGAAAAAAACATAAATCTTGTGTGAAAAACGGACTTGAAATGCTATATTTACAGGCAGAGCGGGCTTGGGAAATATGGCATTAAGCCGCCAAGAATAAATGTTATATATATTGATTTTAAATAAAGCATCAATAATATAGAAGCAGGTTGCGACATACTTCTATATTATCGATTTTTAAAATATAAATGTATTCGTCATTCCCTGCTCTATATCCACACTCAATGCGAGCATAGCTTGTATCATTATTAATTGATTTTTAAAATGACGAGCGATACGAAAATACGAAAAATAAATACCGTAGATTTCTCGAATACCGAAATTGCCTTCGAAGGTGTGTCTGACAGCGAACTTAAAAACGCAGCATGGCTCTTCGGCATGATGAATAAAAAACGCCTCGTTTCCATTGGTTCTCAATTGGGCTTATTAGCTGTGAAGTTGCGCTTACCTGTCAATGGCTTGATAGAGCGAACCATATTCAGACAATTTTGCGGAGGCAAGACACTGCTGGAATGTCAGCCTACCGTTGACAAACTTTATGCACGTAATGTACTGACCATACTGGATTACGGTGCAGAAGGTAAATCAACCGAAGAAGCCTTTAATGCCACTATGCGCGAGACCATGCGTGCCGTGCGTTTTGCACACGAAAATGAAAGTGTATCGGTGGTAAGCATAAAAATGACAGGCTTGGCGCGGTTTGCTTTGTTGGAAAAAGTGCAACTTGGCGAAAAACTGACCTCTGCCGAACAAAAAGAATATGATAATGTGTTCAAGCGACTGGATTCGATTTGCTATGTAGCACACCAAAATGATGTGGCTATTTTCATTGATGCCGAAGAAAGCTGGATTCAGGATACGATAGATTATATGGCAATCGCGATGATGGAACGCTACAACCGAAGGCGTGCCATTATTTATAATACTTTCCAACTTTATCGGCACGATAGGCTTGATTTTCTGAAAAAATCGCATTATCTCGCACATAAAAAACGCTATATACTCGGCGCAAAACTCGTGCGTGGTGCATACATGGAAAAAGAAAACAACCGCGCCGCTGAGAAAGGTTATGCTTCTCCCATTCAGCGCGACAAACCTGCTTCCGATAAAGATTTCAATTCTGCCATTCGTTTTTGTATTGACAATTATGAAGAAATTGCTTTTTGTAATGCTTCACACAACGAAACGAGTGCATGGTATATGATGGAACTTATAGAACGCAGAAAACTGGAAAAAGCACACCCGCACCTCAACTTCTGTCAGTTGCTCGGTATGAGCGACCACCTCTCTTTCAATCTCGCCAAAGCCGGATTTTGTGTCGCCAAATTTGTACCCTACGGTCCTGTGCGCGATGTTGTGCCTTATCTCATTCGCAGAGCAAAAGAGAACACCGCTGTATTGGGTGATATGAGCAGGGAATTGGGCTATATTACTACGGAAATGGAGCGTAGGGGATTGAAAAAGTGATTTATAATTAACACCAACCATGAGTTTACCCAATATCAGGGTCAGTGTAGATGCAGTTGTATTTGGCTACGATTCCGGTGAAGGACTCTCCGTACTACTCATCAAACGCAAAGTTGCACCATACAAAGGCGAGTGGGCTTTACCCGGCGGCTTGGTGCGTGAGGACGAATCGCTCGAAGCGGCAGTACAACGCGAGTTAGAAGAAGAAACAGGTATTGCAGTCAATTATCTGGAACAGCTTTACACCTTTGGTGACCTCGGGCGAGACCCGCGCAACCGCGTGGTGACAGTGGCATATTATGGTTTGGTGCGCCAGTCCGAATTTGATGTCTATGCTGCTACCGATGCTGCTGATGCCAAATGGTTTCATACCGACGATACGCCCGAACTCGCTTTTGACCACCAACAGATCCTCCATGCCGCAACTACCCGCTTGCGTGGAAAACTCTCCTACGAACCTGTCGGCTTTGAACTCTTGGATAAAAAATTTCGCTTTTCAGACCTCCACCAACTCTACCAAACCATTTATGGACGCGATATTGACCGTCGCAATTTCAAAAAGAAATTCCTACAACTTGACATCCTTCAGGAACTGCCCGAAAAAGTCAGTGAAGGCAGAGGCAGACCGGGGGCTTTATTCAAATTTGACCAAAAGAAATATTTTGCTTTGAAGAAAAAAGGTATGCTATTTCAAATATAAATAATTGATGAAAAACAAAAACAGGGTATTTATTGCGACTAGTCTGGATGGCTACATCGCCGATAAAAATGGTGGAATAGATTGGCTGGATTCCATTCCTGAGATTAATCAGATTGATACGGGATATAATAAATTCATGTCTGAGGTTGATGCCTTGGTCATGGGCAGAAGCACTTTTGAAACGGTTTGTGGTTTTGATATAGATTGGCCCTACCAAAAACCTGTCTTTGTAATGAGCCGTAGCATGACAGAAATTCCCGAAAAATTTAAAGATAAAGCCCAACTTGTGAAAGGAACATTAGCTGAGATTTTAGAACAAATCCATAAAAAAGGCTATCACCGATTATATATAGATGGTGGCAATGTCATTCAAAGTTTCTTAAAAGAGGACTTGATAGATGATATGATTATCACCGTCATTCCTATCTTATTGGGCAATGGTATTCCTTTATTTGCCGACCTTCCTAAGCCACTTAATTTTGAGTGCAAAAAATCAATCGTCTTTTTGGATAAGATAGTTCAGAATCATTTTATAAGAAGAAAAACGTAATTCACTCATTTATTATATTTATAATTTCAAAAAATATTCTTTTCTAATTCATTCATTATCAATTATTTAAAACTTTTTGTGTAAAAAATACACAAAAATACTTGCGCGACATTGTTTTTCATTGTAAATTTGTGTAAAAAATACACAAAACATGAAATTTTTAAATCTCGATAAGCAGTTTGAACCTTTCGGCAAGTCCATTGAATTTGAATGCTTTACATTTACCGGTGGCGAACCACATATTAAAATCAAAGATGCTGTGACTATAAATGATGAAGTCATGATTACGACCCGCATTCGCCAATTTAATGATGTCGGTCTTGTCCTGCTTGCGGCAGATGCTTTGCGACGTATGGGTGTTGAAAAACTACATTTATTACTGCCTTATTTTCCGGCTGCCCGACAAGACAGGGTGGCAGTAAGGGGCGAGGCATTGAGTGTAAAAGTTTATGCAGATATACTCAATTCGGCAGGATTTAACAGTATCACGATACTTGACCCACACTCAGAAGTGACACCCGCTTTATTGGATAATGTGTGCGTAGTCAGCAACCATAAATTCGTTGCTCAATGTCTTAAAGGAATAAGTAATTACACCTTGATTTCGCCGGATGGCGGTGCTTTGAAAAAGATATATCGGCTTGCTCAATATCTTGGCGGTCAACCGATTGTAGAGTGTAGCAAACACCGCGATGTAAAAACGGGCGACCTGAGCGGCTTTGCTGCTTACACCGATGACTTGGAAGGAAAAACCTGTGTCATCGTAGATGATATTTGTGACGGCGGCGGTACATTTCTCGGCTTGGCTGCCGAACTGAAACGCAAAAATGCAGGTGATATTTACCTCATCGTCACACATGGAATTTTTAGTAATGGTTTTGATAAATTATGCCAAAAATTTAAGAAAATATACAGTACAAATTCCTTTAGTACGATACAAAACGAAGCACTCATACAAGTACCGATAACTCCGACTATGATGACTCACGATTAACCTCATTTCACAGGCAATCGCGAAAAAACTGACACCAAAACTTAACCTCACGCGATTGCCCTTTTTACAAACTATAACACAACGAAACTACAACACCACAACACTAAGACTATGGATTTTTATCTCAATACAGATAACTCGTTTAATCGCCTGTTGGCGGAATACAAAAAATACAATTCACTCGTCGTCGCTTATGATTTTGATAATACGGTGTATGATTTTCATGGTAAAGGACTCCGGTTTGATGATGTAATTGAATTGTTGAGAAAGCTAAAAACTATCAATTGTTACCTCATCATTTTTACCGGAAATGATGACACTGAATTTGTGAAAAGATATTGTGACGACCATAAAATCCCTTATGATGCCATCAATAAAAATCCGTCCTTCTTTCAATCTGAATCCCGAAAAATATACTACAATGTTTTGTTGGACGACAGGGCGGGTTTGGCACAAGTTTACTGCGAATTAAATCAATTAATTAGTGTTGTGGTATCGTAGTGTTGCTGTGTTGTAGTATTGTAGTTGAAACCATTGAGACTACGACATCACAACACGACAGCACTACGACACCACAACACCACAACACAATCAAAAATGAATACATTACATTTGTCAGACGGGTATAAAGTGGACCATAGAAACCAATACCCAAAAGGTACGGAACTTGTTTATTCCAATTGGACACCTCGAAAAAGCAGAGTAGAGGGTGTTAAAAAAATCGTCTTTTTCGGTTTGCAATATTTTATTAAAAAATACTTGCAAGAGGAATTTGACCGTAACTTTTTCTATCGCCCCAAGGAAGAGGTCATACATCAATACAAAAGACGCATCGGCAATTATCTCGGACCGGATGCTATCAAGTACGAACATGTTGAAGCCTTGCACGATTTGGGATATTTACCCATTGAAATCAAGGCACTAGCGGAAGGAACACTTGTACCGATTAAGACTCCGATGTTCACAATTAAAAATACTTTACCGGATTTTTTCTGGGTGACCAATTTTTTAGAAACTATCCTTTCATGTATTATATGGATGCCTTGTACGAGTGCGACAACAGCATTTGAATACAAAAAAATCCTTAACCGCTATGCAGATTTGACGGGAGGCGATTTGGATTTTGTGAATTTGCAAGGACATGATTTCAGCTTTCGCGGAATGGCGGGCTTAGAGGCGGCAATGATGAGTGGTGCGGCGCATTTGTTGAGTTTTACGGGAACGGACAGCATACCCGCGATTGATTTTTTGGAGCAATATTATCATGCCGATTCGGATAAAGAAACAGTGGGATTGAGTGTACCTGCTACCGAACATTCGGTGATGTGTATGGGTACGGAACTTGATGAAATTGAGACATTCAGACGATTGATTCATGAGGTTTATCCGACAGGAATTGTGAGTATCGTTTCAGATACTTGGGATTATTGGAAAGTCATCACAGAGTATGTACCGACTTTGAAAAATGAAATGCTCCGACGTGAAGGTAAGGTCGTGATTCGCCCTGATTCCGGCGACCCTGTAAAAATTATCTGTGGCGACCCCGAAGCTATGCACGATACACCCGAATATAAAGGTTCGATAGAATGCCTGTGGGAAACTTTCGGCGGTACAATCACCAAAAATGGCTACAAACTACTTGACCCGCATATCGGTTTGATTTATGGCGATAGTATTACCTTGGAACGCTGTGAGGCGATTTGTCAACAATTGGAAGCCAAAGGTTTTGCTTCTACAAATGTCGTGTTTGGTATCGGTTCATTCACTTATCAATACGTGACCCGCGATACTTACGGATTTGCCATGAAAGCTACCTACGGAGAAGTGAATGGTGAAGGTAGAGCCATTTTTAAAAATCCGAAAACCGATGATGGTACAAAGAAGAGTGCAAAGGGATTAATCAGAATTGAAGGCGAAAATAATCGCATTACAGGTATGAAAGATGAAGTGACTTGGGCAGAAGAACAGAGTGGGATGTTGCAGACTGTTTATAAAAATGGACAACTGCTACGTGAAGTGACTTTGGGTAAGATTCGGGCTTTGATGAATGTTCAATTGGAGTATGAAACGGTAAAAGAAGTCGTTTTGATTTGATTTTGGCTCATGTAGGAAATCAGGTGGAATACAGGTTGGTTTTTATTTTAAATTGGAATAAAATGCTGATAATCAATCCTATAAGGTTTTCGAAAACCTTATAGGATTTGGGCTTGCTTCACATTTCACCTGATTTCCTACATGAGCCACCTTTATAATAAGACATGAATTTTGTACAACTTCGTTGGGTTGAATTTGAAATTAAATTGTACTTCAAAATATACCCAATATCATACTTTTAGTAATTGCTAAAATCACTTAGCACTTACTTTCTCCTTCCGTAAGATTTTCTCCATTTTACGCCCTTTTGCCAGTTCATCTACCAACTTATCCAAGTATCTACATTGTTTATACACTGCAAATTTCGGGTCTATTTCTTCAATTCGATAACCACATATCACGCCTGTAATCAGGTGTGTATTTGGATGTAATGTGGCGCTTTGAAAAAAGGTTTCAAATGTAACCTTTTCTTCAATCAGGGCTTGCAATTTGGCTTCATCAAATCCGGTCAACCATTCTATGACTTGGTGCAGCTCGGCTTTGGTTCTGCCTTTTTTCTCCACTTTAGTCACGTAATGCGGATAAACAGAGGCAAAGGTCATTTTGGCTACTTGTTCATTTTTTTCTGCTGTAACTTTCATATTTGTTTGATTTTAATTTTCACGCAGAGTTCGCAGAGAACGCAGAGAAATACTATAAAATCTCTGCGACCTCTGCGTTCTCTGCGTGAGATTTAAATGTTAATATTTTCCGAAATTTATGCCGTTCACAGTATAAAGGCTTTCTATCATTTCTACTGTAGATTTAACTGCCAAGAAACGCCAAATTTATCTTCCACGAAAGCAAATTGCTGACTGAAACCATAGTTGCCTAATGGCATCATAATTTTTCCGTTTTCAGATAGCTTTGCGAATAGCCGTTCAATCTCGCTTTCGTCCTCACATTCTACATAATTGGAGACTGCCGGCGTAAAACCCCAATCATGTATGGGTGGGCTGTCGCTACACATAAACACTTTTCCATTCAAATTAAATGTGGCATTCATGATTGTTCCTTCTTTTCCCGGTCCTTCCTTTCCCCAACGGTTTAGATGAACAATTTTTGAATTGTCAAACAGCCCTATATAAAAGTTCATTGCTTGTTCTGCATCGTTTTTTTGAAATGTCAAAAATGTGGCGATTTGTCCTTTCATATCATTTGTATTTTCTATTTTTAATTTATTTAATTCCTCCCGTTTTTCGGCTACCCGTCTAACGACTATGCTTCTAACGTTGTAAAAAGCTAATAGTCAGAGAATTACAAAGTGTTGTGGTTCAAGTTATTGTGAAAAACTATGAACTAACAACTATAAACTGATAGCCCGTCTAACGTTGGACAGTTTGATAATCAGTGAGTTACAATCCCGTACCGATAGCTATCGGTATCGGGATGAAATTCAGGTTATTATGACAACTATGAACTATGAACTGTCCAACCATGAACTGATAGCCTGTTTTTCACTGTTTTGTCGCAAGTCAGCACAACTGAATATTAGTAAGGAAACCAAGAGCAAAACATTATTAATAATACTCAATTTTATATAATGTTTTTTCATGATGAATAAAATACCTATAGTCATTTTTTTGCTGTCACTTTCATATTTGTTTGATTTTAATTTGAATGAATTGGGGATAATGGTTTCGTATAAATAGCTTGAGAGGGTGCATAGCACAAATATAAGAAACTCAACACGACAAGTGGCAAGGCAAATACATTAAAGACCTGTGTAAGTATTTGTCCTTTGATTTCGAGACTTGGGCTGAAGAGCGTCTGCAGACCCTGCGACATTGTTTTAATAGTTGTATTGAAATTAGCAAAAAATAAATTCATACGATACATTAGATAAAACGCAATTTATTGTATTATATTTTGAAATTCATTGACATTTGGACTTTGGACAAAATGGGAATTAGTCTCGGCTCAACCGAGAGGGAAATTAGATTTAAAATTATAACTCATTGATAATCAATTGAATGAATTTTATTGACAAAATAAAACATGTCATTAATTATTTTTTGTAAAAATATAAAAAAGAGGGGTTTACCTAATTTCCCAAGGGTGCGATTCGTTTTTGTACCCATGCTCATTTTTAATTTTTATTCAATAATGGACGGCATTGGGCTTGAATTTGGGTTAAAACTCGTCAGACATTTAAACTTTGTCGGAAAATATGAGCTCATCGGTAGATTTTGAAAATGTCAGACGAGTTTTAGCCCAAATTCGGAAAAAATAGTCCATCCTAAACACAAATACATTATTATTTTTTAAAATATACTATCGTCAAGTTAATTTTCTGCGCTCAGGGGGTGATTTTTGTAAAGCTTTATGCCTTTTTTGTTTGAGTGCTTCGCTTCATGCAAAAGCCCAAGAAAATCTTGAAACAGATGTCCGCCAATACATCCGATGGGCAAAACAACAAAGCGGTAACTAATTTAGGAAAAAAATTGACAAGAAAATCGTAATTTGCAGCCAAAGAAAAGTTTAAGTTCAAAACCAAATATGAGTTTGCGCTTGAACTTGACACTTGAACTTGAACTTTCAAATTTCTATGTCCGAATTTGTAGTATCCGCCCGTAAATACCGTCCCATGCGTTTTGACGACGTAGTGGGGCAGCAGCACGTTTCGCAAACACTCAAAAATGCTTTGCGGAACGAGCAGGTTGCACATGCTTTTTTGTTTTGCGGACCGCGTGGTGTCGGCAAAACCACCTGTGCGCGGATATTGGCGAAGGTCTTGAACTGCGAAAATGTCACCGAAGATTTTGAGCCATGCGGCGAATGTGCAGCTTGCCAATCCTTCAATGAAAACGCCTCCTTCAACATCCACGAACTCGATGCCGCTTCCAACAATAGCGTAGAACACATCCGCGCCCTCACCGAGCAGGTGCGCTTCCAACCGCAGCAGGGCAAAAAGAAAATTTACATCATAGATGAGGTACACATGCTCTCGCAGGCAGCCTTCAATGCCTTCCTCAAAACATTGGAAGAGCCGCCGCCCTATGCTATCTTCATTTTAGCCACTACCGAGAAGCACAAAATCATTCCGACCATACTTTCGCGTTGTCAGATTTTTGATTTCAAACGCATACAAATCCCGGAAATGGTCGCGCACTTGGAGCATATCTGCAAAGAAGAAAATATTGATGCCGAGAAAGATGCCTTGCACATTATTGGTCAAAAAGCTGACGGCGCACTGCGCGACTCTTTGTCTATTTTTGACCGTATTGCGAGTTCCGTTCCCGATAAAAAAATTACTTACGATAGCGTCATTACCAACCTCAATATTTTGGATTATGATTATTATTTCAAAGTGATGGATGCTATGCTCGTTGAAGATGTATCAAGCGTGATGTTGTTGTTTGATGAAATTTTGAACAAGGGCTTTGAGCCGGATATTTTTATCAATGGCTTGGCGGGGCATTTGCGTAACTTGCTGATTTGCAAGGATGAAAAAACGCTGAAATTGCTCGAAGTCGGCGAAAATGTACGTGCGCGATACGCACAGCAAGCGCAAATCACACCTACATCATACCTGCTTACAGCTTTGAATATTGCCAATGATTGTGATGTCAATTACCGCATGGCACGCAACAAACGCCTGCATGTAGAAATGTCTGTCATCAAAATGACCTACATCAATCGGGCAATAGAATTGGCGCGAAATCCGGTAGCCGCAACTGCCACAGCGGAAAAAAAAACTCCTGACGCGAACGTAAGCAATCAGGTTGCAGCTAATCCGGCACCAACAACAAAAAGTTACGAAAATACTACAGGATCTACTCCCGCAGTTGCCCAAGTCAAAGAAGAAGCACCAAAGGTGACGATGCCCCAACTTGGCGGCGGCAGTTTACTCTCCAAACTGGAAGCAGAAGTCAAGCAAGACGCAGAAAAAACAGAAGAAAAACCCAATCTCCTCACGCAGGAAAACCTCGAAAAAGCATGGGCGACATTTACAGAGCGCATCGAATCGCCTTTGATAAAAGGACAATTCAAAACCTCGAAAGTCAAACTTGAAGGCGAAGAAATCAAAGTCAGTGTCAGTGGAAAAGTAGCGAAAGAATCTATCCCGCTCGAACCCGGTCTAATGGTTTTCTTACGCCAACAACTCGGCTGCACCACCCTCAAACTCACCTGTCATATTGATGAAATTCTCAAAAAAACTATAGAAGCTGAAGCCCCAAAAGCACCCGCCGCACCTCTGACAAATAGAGATAAATACAAAAAACTGGTGGAAAAAAATGAAAAGCTGAACGAGCTAAGGAAGCGATTTGATTTGACCTTTGATGACTGAGAAAAGAGAAATATAAAAGTCAAAATGTAAAATAATAAATGTAAAAGTGTCGATAGTACGCAGGTTATTTTTTTTAAAATTACTTTTTAATTTTATTATTAAAAATAAATTATTTTAAAATAATAAAAACAAAAAATAACTTCATGTCCTATCGACACTTTTACATTTTACACTCACATTTCTGTTAAATTTTTTCGAGTTCAAATTTTCATTGATTTTCAATTAATAATAAATAATTTAAAATTAATATTTTATTAAAAAAATTTTAAAAACCAAATTATATTTTGAATTAGGTTATGAAAATT
>CALIZI010000011.1 GCA_938028705.1 uncultured Saprospiraceae bacterium
TATACTGCTTTATGGTTAGATTGTTACATTGTTTTATTGTTGTATATAGCCAAAATCAAATCATAAATACCTGTTTATCAACAATATAGCAATATAACAATGAAACATTTTGTAAAATAAAAAGTATAATTTTAAACCTAATACAGTATACCTAATTTCCCAGTTACCTAATGCCCAAAGTCCAGTTATCATAAATCGAGTTGCGAGTTATCGGGTTGCGAATTAGTTGAAAATTTGTAACTCATAACCTAAATAAGTCATATCTGAACGCCATCCAACAACGCCATCAATTCCTGTTCTCTATCATCTTTCAGCGCAGGCGAGGCAGCTTTCAAGTCACGCCATTTAAGCCCATTGGCATAATAATCAATGAGTTTTGTGGTGGTTTCTTCTACAGTGCTTGGTGTGAATTGATAGTCTTCCAACAAGCGACTATTATCAACACGCCTGTCTGCAGGAACCCAAAGCGGAAGCCCCGACCAAAGCGGAATTTTGTGTTCTTCAACAAATTCGGGCGTGACATTTATCAACGTCGGTGATTTACCTAACTTTTGTGCCGCGAGTTGCACAAATTCACCAAGAGATGCTATAAAACTGTTGGCATTATAGGTATCAAAAGCGTTATTATGTTCAATGGATTGAATGATAATTTTTGCAAAATCATTGACATCGGTATAAGTAATGACATTTTTGCCCTTATTTGGCAATAGGAAAGTATCCTGATTATGCACCTTGCGAAACCAATAGTACAACCTGTCTGTATGGTCGTGATTTCCAATAATCAACGAAGGACGCAGAATGATTTTATTCAACCATTCCTGACGCTGTAAAATTCGCTCAAATTCAGCTTTTCGCTCATTGTATGTCTGCCCGGATCTGTCGTGCATTTGCTCCTCCGTACAAGGTACAAGGGGAAAATCCTCACGAATTATTTCCGGCAGATTTTCATAATCAACGTCATAATGACTAGTCGTAGAAACATAAATATACCGCCCGACTCGCCCCTTTATCGTCTCCAACAACAGCTCCATAGTTGTAGGATAATAGCCCGAAATATCAATGACTACATCCCAGTCTTGTCCGCCGATTTTTTTGATGTCGTCTGTATAGCGGTCGCCTGTGATGCGCTTGACTTGTGGGAAAATATCTGGATTTGTCTTACCTCGATTGAATAGAGTGAGGTCTTGGTAATCTGTTTGGAGTAGGGCTTCTACGAGATTTCTGCCGACAAATTGTGTGCCGCCGATGATGAGTATTTTCATAGTTTTATTTTTTTGAATGAGTAGCAAACTGGACATTTTGGGAATTAGGGGATTGGGAAATTTGTTTTTAAATCGTAAATATTTGATTATTAGTTGTTTCGTTTTTATTAAAATTAAAAAAATATTTAATTAATTTTATTTTATAATTATTTAATAAAAATCCCGATAACTATCGGGATACCTAATACCGAATTTCCTAATTCCCTAATATCCAAAATCCAGTAGCAAAGTAAATGAATAAATGACAGAATTATATGTTTTTATTGAAAAAGTTTTGATAAAGATATTTTTAAATAAAATATTCTTAATTATAAATTTAATTATTAAATAGTTGATTATCAATTATTTACAAAAAAATAATAGCAGGAAATTAAATATTTTAACAAAAATAATTAACGGAAAATTAATTTGTAACTTAACTTTTGTATTTTAATTTTAAATAATTTATAAAATGCTGATTAATTAATTTTTATTAAAATTAAATTAATTATAAATAATATTCAAATAATTGCAATACAAAAATTTAGTCAAACCGGAAAAATGATGATTCAGTGGTAAATATTAAAGGTATAAAAAAATGCCCTTTCCCAATAAAATCAGGAAAGGGCATTTTATTTTAATGAATTAGTACGTCAGTACATCAGCACGTATATTTAGCTACTTCTTTGTCCATAACCTTAAACCAAAGCGGCGGAATCCAAGCCAACAACATGGCTCCCGGATAGCCGTAAGGCATCTGCGGCGTGTCATCAAAATGACGAAGCACTTGGTATTTTCGATTCGCCTTGTAGTGGTGGTCAGAGTGTCGCGTCAATTCATACAAAAGAATACGTCCGATGGTATGATTAGAATTCCACGAGTGGTGTGGTTGCACTTTTTCGTAACGTCCCGAAGTCAATTTCTTCCTCCGCAAGCCGTAATGCTCCACATAATTTATCGTTTCCAACATCAAAAAACCAATCACACCGACCACCACAGCAAGCACCGCCACCCACCAACCAAACACCAAACCCACTGCCACGAAATACAGCAACTGTATCACCTGAAAACGAATCATCTCATTATGTACGCTCAATATTTTATGTCCGGCTCTACGCAATCGCTCATGCTCAATATGCCATGCAGACAGGTAACTATCACGCACCGAGCGCACAAAAAAAGCATACACCGTTTCGCCCAAACGCGACGAAGCCGGGTCCTCGTCAGTCGCTACATTTTTGTGATGCCCCAGATTATGCTCAATTGCAAAGTGCATATAAAAAGAGGACAACAGCAGCGTCTTGGACATCACCCGCTCATACCAAGTCGTCCGATGCCCCAACTCATGCGCCACATTAATCCCCTCTGCACCACACAACAAACCCACACTTATCGTCATCCCGAATACCTCATACCACAACAAACTATGCGTAGCAAGCGTATAAAAATAATAGCCCAAAATAAAGTACAACAAAGGCACATTCAGCCATAATAAAACATCAAAAAACCGACTTTTCAGACGTTCTTCCTCCGTTACTTCATCAAAATTTTGGGTCGTTCCCGGCAGCATAACCTCCAAAGCAGGTATGATCATAAAGGACAAAAAAAGTGTCGCAAAAGACCATATTCCACCATAATATATAGCTGATAAAGTCACAAGGGGAAGCAAATAAGCCAATAAATATTTTAAATCTCTCATAACTGATGTGTTGTTGTGTTGTAGTTCTAAGTGTTGTAGTGTCGAATAACGAGGTCTTTTTTTTATTTTAAAAATACCTTTGCTTGCTAGTCTCGCAAGATACCCTTTGCAGTCTTCCAAATCAATTGATACGAGGTCAGTGCTTTATCGTTTTTAGGTATCCATATTTGTTTTTCACGCCCTCGCTAAATATGTTGCTAATCAGTGTAGCATTTGCTATCTGTAAAGCAAATATAGGTAAAAAAATCAAATAGTAAACTATTTTCACCAAAATAGTTTACTCAAAATTTTGTATTCTTTATGCTTATCCCTTACGCACTCTGAATGTATAAGCATATCTTTGTTGGTGAGCTAATCAGATTAATTCATCATCAACTCAATCAACTCAATCAACTCTATCAACTCAATCAACTCTATAAACCTTACAAACTAAAAAATATGCAATCACATCAATTAAAAGTTCAGCGCACAGCCCATTATTACACCATTGGTACACCGGGCAAACACATCAAACGGTTTTGGTTGGTTTGTCATGGTTATGGGCAGGCTGCGGGTAAGTTTATTTACAAATTTGATAAAATGGACGATGGGCAGACCTTCATACTTGCGCCGGAGGGCTTATCGCGTTTTTATTATGGTGGTTTTACGGGCGAGGTTGGTGCATCGTGGATGACCAAAGAAGATCGCCTTGATGAAATAGCCGATTATCGCAATATGTTACAAAAGCTCTACGACCAATATCTTCCACAATTAGCTGATGATGTGCAGATTACATTTTTGGGTTTCTCGCAGGGTGGCGCAACTGTCACACGCTTTGCCATGCTCGATAAACCCCGCTTTCATCACCTCATTCTGTGGGGAACGGACTTTGCCCACGACATCAATTTTGCAGCCGGAAAAGCCTTTCTGTCCGACAAGAGAATCATGATGGTGACGGGTAAAAACGACCAATTCATTACTGAAAAAATGATGCAAAAAGTCGAAAAATTCGCAAAAAAACACGATATTGAATATGAAATGTTTTGGTATGAAGGCAAACACGAAATACCGCGCGAAGTATTGGAGCAAGTCATTGAGTTGATTTCGTAGTCAGGTAAAGTTTTCTTTTTTCTTTTTTAATAAAATTATTTTATAATATTTTTTGTATTGATAATATTTTATTTATAAATTTTATTTATTTTAAATGTTTTTCAATACGACTAACAATATAACCATGAAGCCATGTAACAATATAACCATCTAGCCATGTAACAATATGAAAACATTAGCGAATATAGCCATGATGATAGCCTTAGCCGTTATGGGCTTGATGTACTTGGGCTACCTCACGCCCGATGACTTGAAAAATGTGGTACTCGGCGAGGTAACTATGGGCGATACCGAACAGGTTTATACGGAGGAGGATTTCAGACATGTATTTGATTTGATAGTCGGTGAAGTTGAAGTGACTGACACTTCGAGTACCGCTTTTGAGCGTAGTAATCCGCTATGCGACAAAGCCTACGTCATGCACACTACCGATGCCCTTATCAAATATGAAGTCAAAACGACACCCGAACTGTTTTATGTGGATGTGGACAATATGACCTATTATATTTCTGATGCCCTCGGTGTGACTTTTCACGAAGCCGACCGCGAAAATGCGACGATTATCAAAGAAAGTAATTGTGTAAAAGCCAACGACATCAGTAAAGCCGACTTGAAACGCACACAAAAAATTGCTGAAACCAATTTCCGCAATGCCGTACAAGCCAGTGATAAAATCGTAGAAGCCAATGCCCGCTTCCGAATGGTCAAAAAAGAACTCATCAAAAGCCTGCAAGAATTGAATTTTGTGGAGCAAGTTCCGGAAAATGTATTTAAGAACTAATTGGTGGTGTCATGGGATTGTCTCCTTTTAGCAAATACTTGTGCAACTCTAAGTCGTATTCAAAAAAATCATTGATTACTGTCAGGGTCTGCCGGAAACTCAAAGATGCCCGGCATACAATTCAGTGGAATATTTCCGCAACATATATTTTCGTACCATGCTATCTTATCGTCTTCGTAAGAAGCAGAAATAACATCATTATCACCGTCGCCGTCTATATCTGATAAAAAGATGTCAAAAGCACCATCAACACTCGTACTGATGATGATTTGACTAGAGAAGTTTCCTTGCCCGTCATTCTTGTACCAAGCTATTTTATCATCAAGTCTTGAAGCGGAAAATACATCGTTGTCACCATCACAGTCTATATCTGCGGAATAAACTCTACGTACAAAATCAGCATTTGTAGTAATAACATTTTGACTGCCGAAGTTTCCTTGTCCGTCATTTTCATACCAAGCTACTTTATCGTCTTCAACAGAGGCGGAGATAACATCATTGTCACCGTCATTATCTAAATCTATGGCAAAAACACCACGCGCTCCGTCAGCATTTGTAGTAATGATATTTTGGCTGCCGAAATTACCTTGTCCGTCATTTTCATACCATGCGATTTTGTCATCATCGTTAGAAGCTGAGAGTACGTCATTATCGCCATCATTATCTAAATCTATGGCAAAAACACCACGTACATCAATAACATTTGTGGAAATAATCATTTGGCTGCCGAAGTTACCTTGCCCATCGTTCTCATACCATGCAATTTTATTGTCAATGCGAGAAACAGAAAGCACGTCATTGTCACTATCACCGTCTAAATCTATAGAAAAAACAGCATAGAAATCGTCAATATCTGTGGAAATAATCATTTGACTACCAAAGTTTCCCTGTCCATCATTTTCATACCAGGCTACTTCATCATAAAAAGCAGATCCATAAAGTACATCATTGTCACCATCGCCGTCTAAATCTATGGGGAATAAAAAAACAGCACCAAGAAAATCTGTAGAGATAATATTTTGATTGCCAAAATTACCTAATCCATCATTTTCATACCACGCAATTTTGTTATCCTCTATGGAGGCAGAGAGTACGTCATTATCGCCATCATTATCTAAATCTATGGAATAAATACTCCATGCACCATCAGCGTTAGTAGAAATGATATTTTGCGTTCCATCAAAACAAACTTGCCCCCAAGTGTCATTCACCAATAAAAAGCAAAGTAGTAGTGTAATGGAAAAGTGTAAGTTGAATTTCATCGTAATTATTTGATTTATATTTGTTTGAAAAAGAAAAGCGGTCAACAAACTTCAGCACATCAACACGTCAGCACATTCCTCACTTCGCCAATTCTTTAATTTTAATATAAAAAGCTGCATATATCAAAGTCATAAACGGACTAATCCAATTAAAAATAGCATATACGAAATAATGTTGTACCTCAACGCCGAGTACGCCGGATTGATAGGCTCCGCAGGTATTCCAAGGCACTAATACCGATGTCACTGTACCCGAATCTTCGAGGGTACGACTAAGGTTTTCGGGCGCAAGTCCTTTGTCTTCGTAGGCTTTGGCAAACATTTTTCCCGGCACCACAATAGCCAGATATTGGTCGGAAGCCGTCACGTTCAATGCCAGACAACTCGCCACCGTACTTGCAAACAAACCAAAAACGGAAGTCGCTACACTCAACAAAGCACTCGTGATCCGTGCCAATGCACCAATCGCGTCCATCACACCGCCAAAAGCCAAAGCGCACATCACCAGCCATATTGTACTCAACATACCCTTCATGCCGCCCACCGAAAAGAGGTCATTCAGCGATTCGTTGCTCGTCTCTACGGCAGTGCTGACGGTCATGGCATTCATCATACCTTTGTAAGCGGCTTTGAAAGACATGGAGGCTTCGCCGGAGATTTTGAGGATAATATCGGGCTGAAAAATAACCGCAAATATACCGCCCAAGAGCGTACCGACAAAAAGCGCAATCAGTGGTTTGGTTTTCATCACCACCATAGCAATCACCGCCAACGGCACCAAAAAGAGCAAAGGACTGATATTATATGCACTGTCAATTGCCGCCATGATTTCGCTCGTATCCGTATTGCCTTCGGTAGTGCGTGTAAAACCAAGTATAATAAAAACTACTAATGCTATCAGAATAGACGGAACGGTAGTGTATAACATATATCGAATATGTGTAAATAATTCCGCACCCGCCATAGCCGGAGCGAGGTTGGTGGTATCGGAGAGTGGCGAGAGTTTATCGCCAAAATACGCACCAGAAAGTACCGCTCCTGCCACCATACCAAGCGGCATACCTATGGCTTTGCCAATACCAATGAGGGCAATACCCACCGTAGCCGAAGTGGTCCACGAACTACCCGTAGCTACCGAAATAATGGCGCATATAATCAAGGAAGCCGCCAGAAAAATCTTTGGACTGAGGAGCATCAAACCATAATAAATCATAGACGGAATCACGCCGCTCATCATCCACGTACCCGTCAGTGCGCCTACAAAAAGCAGTATCAAAATCGCGCCTGTGGTGGATTTAAAATTGTTGGCGACCTCGTCTATCATCGTTTTGTAAGAGACTTTATTCATAAAGCCAACGACCATCGCCACCGCAGCACCTACCAATAACACAAACTGATTCGACCCGCTTATCGCATCATCACCATATACCCATACATTATACGCCAGCAAAGCTATCAATACCAAAATCGGGATTAAGGCTTCGAATATACTGAGTTCTTTATTTTCTATAATTTTTGTGTCCATTTTTTTAATCTGATTTTTGAATTTTTATTTTAATAACGTATAAAATACTGATTAATAATTTTTAATAAAATTAAATTAATTATAAAGGGCGCAGTTCTAAACTGTCTTGATTTATTTTCTTTTAAATATTTGATTATCAGGTTTTTATATCTAATTTTGAAAAATAGAATCTACTATACATGAACCCCAAACCAGAATGTCTTTCTGAATTTATTTCAGAATCTCCCAAGCTACAAGCATGATGTTAAGTGTGAGCTACTAATTTGTATCTTATTATAAATCAATAAATTAGAGCATTTTTCATCAACCGTTTTCCATTGTTGGGGAGATGCTGAAATAAATTCAGCAAGACGTTTTCTCTTGGGTTTTTTGATCATGTATAGTAGTATGAAATAGAATTACACTTTTGAGATAAAAAGGTGCAGTAGCACCGACCCTATTTGTAACCGACGACTAACCCTCCAATTCCTTAGCCGCATAGCGGCGGCACTATTAAAATCGACGTATTAAGGGTGACGACGCTATGCGCCTTTTTCGGTTTGGGGAAAGGTTTGTTGTTACAAATAGTGTCGTCGCTATGCGACTATAAACAACTGATAATCAAATTTTTATAATTTTATTCTGAACGGACAATTTAGAACTGCACCCATTATAAATAAATAATATTTAAATTTATTATTATTTTAAAATCAATGTATCAGCTATTCTCGGTATGAAAGATTTTAAATTATGTATAAAACTGAACAATAACAAACTAATCAATTTAGTGTTATGTTGCCCGAATAATGGATTCAATTGGTTGCACTGAAATAAGTAAAAAATAGATGCTTCGTATGTATTTATAAAATCAATATTTGATATATGCGATTAACAAGTTCATTGACATAAGACGTTTCATATAGCGTGTCATCGGCAAAAATCTCGAAAAAGGGTTTAA
>CALIZI010000012.1 GCA_938028705.1 uncultured Saprospiraceae bacterium
CGCAGAGAACGCAGAGTGTTGATTATCAGTCCTCTGCGTTCTCTGCGAACTCTGCGTGAGATGCACTGACAATACTTAGCATTATTTCACACGCGACAATTTGGGCTGCACCCTAAATTGAAGGGTAAACGCAAGTCGGCGGACATTTTTAAAATGTCAGGCGACAGAATTTCTTTTACAATTGTCCATCACTCTGCGATTCATTAATCTCTTGCATCAGCACTTGATTTTGATACCTTAAAGGATGAAAATAACGCGAATAATCTGGCAAATTGCTATCACTTAAAATGTACTTTGAACAAAGTTGACCTGCTGCACAAGCTCCCATCGTACCGTATCCGGCAAGTGCGCCAACCAGAAAAACATTCGGCATTTCGGCGGGTCCGATAAGCGGATAATTTTCTTTGGTTCGGGTATAGTATCCGGCGTATTGTATGAGGGGCGTTGGAATATCGTTTTCATATTCAGCTAATTGCGGAATAAACCGACTGGCACCTTTGAGGACAATTTGTGGAAATAACTCCAGCGTCGGCGGTTCCCAATCGGGCAATTTGCTAGTGGTGGTATTGAATGCCCAACCCATTTTGATACCACCTGTATCGGGTCTTACATGCAAGCCCGCAGGGAACTCCTCCAAGAGGTGATGATATTTTTTTTCAGCGGCAAAAAAATCTTTTTCTTCTGCTGACCAATCCAGATATTGTGCATCGGCAAAAATGGTGAAGGGCATATCCGGCGGGATGATATTTTTAGGGTCGGGAATGATAAATTTTTGTTGAAGGATGTTTTCAATTGGTAATTGAATATCCAACATATTTGCGATATAATTGATAAAAGGACCGGCAGCAATGACCAGTTGATGTGCATGTATCGTTGCTTTGGTGTTCAAATGTATTTGAAAATCAGTATCACTTTTGCGAATCGCCAGCACTTCTCCTTCCAGCACTTTCAAACCCCGTTTTCGGGCTTCTTTCAACATCAGCATACCCATAGCATAGACATCCATGCCGCCTGCATTTTTGATGCGGACTATTTTTTCAACCTGCTCGCTCAAATAAGGATAGTTGTTTTGGATCGTTGCCCTGTCGCGTATTTCTTCTATGGATTCGGAGGTGGCTTGTGGTGTCGAAAAAACGGGTTTGTCTTTATCCAAACTCACAAAATTGTAGCCCGAGAAAGTCATTTTAAATGCGTCATCGCCGTATTCATTTTTCAGGTCTTTCATCAGACGAATGCTGTGTGCTGCAAATTGCATCATACATGGCTGAGGCCAAAAGTCTCTGAAATTTTCGCCCGATTTGCTAGTGGTAAATGACAAAGGTTGATTTTTATCTATCAATATGACATTCAGTTTGTTGTCATTTTTCAACAAATAATAGGCGGTAGTTATTCCAGCGATACCTGCACCACATATTACAATTGTTTTGCTATTCATATTTCAATTTATCATTTTCATTATCCAATTTATACACTCTTCTTCGTCAATGATTGACCATGAGTGTGGATGTCTTTCTCCATTTCTTCTATATCCTGTTTGGAATGATTGTATAAACTCGGCTTTGTCATTTCCCATTAGATTTAATCTGTTTATGAGTTCAGAAGTGGCTATATAATTGTCAAATCTTGCGGTTTGGTTTCTGTTTTTAATTCTCCAAGATACATCAATATCATGGTAAGCTCTCACTGCTACACCTTTCAGGTATATTTCATTTGTTCCATGCTCATTATCAATGGAAAAAGGGGATAATGCCTTGAATATTTCGGGGTCTTCTTCCGGCGTGGCTCCGTAATAATATCGGTAAGTTTTCTCAATCCACTTGCCTTCATCTATTGATATTTTTGAGGTATTATTTTTCATGTCTTCTTGTTTTAATTTCCAGCCATGAAATAAGTCAACGGGCGAATCAGCCATAAAAACAGCTTTGGGTTGGATAGGAAAAACATCGGGATATTGATAGCATAATTCTGTATATCTCAAAGCAATTCCGCCTCCGGCTGAAAATCCACCTATAAAAAAATTGTCAGGACTAGCCGTAGTTGTTTCTAGGAAGTGTTTTATCACTGTATTCAACCTTTCTTGGATTACTGTATCGGCAGCTAATCTCATTTTACCCGCAAATCCTATCGTTGCTATATCATTTGAATGAGCTACTTTGTGCAGTTCTGTATCCAAAAATATATCTTCGGATTTTTGACCAAATCCATTTAGCAGAATCAATACACCTTTAATTTTTTCGGCTTTGGGTTTGACCACCATATAATAACCAAAAGTGCTGTCCAAACTATCAATAACTACTCTCTCTACACTTATATTATCTTCCGGTTGAGAAGGTGAACAGCCGACAGTCAACATTATACTTGTGACAATTATCGCATATATTATTCTTATCATTTTTTCTTCTTGTATGTATTTTTAAAACAGTCAAAGTTATGAAAAAAGCCCATTATTATTTTTGAAAATAATAATGAGCCTTATTGATACTCGTTACCGTTGTTTCTCGTATTTTTTATGGTAAAAAAAGGGCATGTTTAGAAATATGGTTGACACTTTCTTGAAATGTAGTGAACATTCCAAATTGAGTATCACGCAGAGAACGCGGAGATTAATGTAGCATCCCTCTGCGTTCTCTGCGTGAAAAAGTGTCAACTACTTTTATCTTACGGATGAACTTGTCACATTTTATGAAAAAAATATACGACATAGATTATTTAAAATGGTATTAGACACAATTCATTCGTCATTCATTCAAAAACCCACAAATAATATCCACAATTTCCTTTGGTTTTTCTTCTTGAATAAAGTGTGCTGCATCAGGAAAAGTATGTATATTTTCATCTTTTATGCCTAATGCTCGTTGCAATCGCGGAATTTGCTCTTTACCAATCAAAAACTTATCCCGCTCGCCCCAGATAATCGTTGCCGGAATATTCAATCGCTCAAACATATCGTGATAATCATTCAAACGTTCTTTCGTATCCGTATAACTCGTAAAAAACTGATAAATCGCCTTATTACATCCTTCTTGCATGGGTAGCCAATAGCCGCGCTTTTCTTCCTTCGTAAATTTATGTTTATACGTACCTGAATTAAGCGTACCGTTAATCACCATTTTCCCTATCCACTTTTTGTCATACATCCCGATAATAAACTTCCCAAACTTACCTTTACGCTTAAATCGTATAGGTGGTTTAAAGCCTTCCGCATAGGCAATCGTATTCAAAATAATCAAATGACTCACCCGCTTCGGAGCTTTCATCAACACCTCCCAGGACCATACGCCGCCTACGTCGTGCATCGCATGCGCCCAAGTCTCAATACCCAAATGATTCATCAAAGCAAGTATCCTGTCTGCCTGTTTATCAGGTTGATACAAATTATATTTTTTAGGTTTGTCGCTCGCGCCATAGCCCAACAAATCCGGTGCAATCACACGATAACCCCGTTGCAATAAATCCGAGATAATATGCCGATACAACCACGAAGAAGTCGGCAGACCATGCACCAACAAAATCGGTTGCCCTTCGCCCAAATCCAGATAAGCCATGTTTCCACCTTCTACTTCCAGCCATTGCTGATGGCTCCGATGTTCCTCAATAGTGGCATAAGTATATAAAGTATCGTTGGCATTCATCGTAAAAGATATTAATAAAAATAATAAAGTAAAGTAATAAGATTTCATAAATGTATGAGTTGATTGAGTAAGCGTTTTCTTATAAAAGATAAACCAAATAAAATTTTAAAAAGTAATGAATGAGTTTGATTTTTGGTTGTTTTAGTCTAAACCCAAGTTGAATATGTAGTTCCCAAGTTTTTTATGTGGTATAGTTGTCAGACGAATTCTTTTTTTTGAAAACGAAGATCTTATCAAGTACCGGTGCATTATAAAACAACATTCCTATGACAACTATACCCGCTCTGATTTTTGGGAACTACATATTCAACTTGGGTTTAGACGCTACATATCCAACTTGGGTTCAGTGTGATATTTAACAAATCTATAAATACATTGTAAATATTTTTATTTTATTAAAATTACAAAAAATACCAATACATAATTTTTTATTACTCTATACTCTTCACTCGCTACTCTATACTCACCACTCGCTACTTCCCCTATTTACATGTTTGGTAAAATCGCTCTAAAGCATTATAGAAATTGGTCAGGTGACTTTCGGAGATTTCATCTTCGCGATTCATGCGGCGATAGCGGGTAAAGATTTCTTCAATATGGACAGTGGCAACTTCCGATTTGATATTGATGAGTCGAATGTCTTTGTCATTGGCTTGCTTGATACGAATGCCGTAGCGACGACGCACAAAGTCTTTGAATAAAGACATCATTTTTTCTGATAATCCCTTGTGGTCTTGTTGAAGGTGATAGAGTCTGCCGATGGTTTGGATAAATTCGAGGGAAGTATTGGTATTGGCTGCACGAATCGGGATGATTCGCTGTTTGCGTTTGGCGCGAAAAAGGGCGAACAGCAGCACCAACGATAGCATCAAATACCAAGCCCAACGAAGGCTTTGCTGAGAGAGAATATAAGTTAGTGGTGATTGGCTAAAGTCCTGATTACGAGGAGATTGTGCATAATAATCTTTACTTTTTTCATCCCAGTAAATATCGCCTTCGTGTAGGTGTGAAAAGACATTTCCGGCATAAGTTAAAGCATCTTCGTCGAGCAAGTGGTAATTGGTAAATACAAGCGGGTTGGAATGCAGATAAAAGCTCCCTTCGCCATAGGGAACTTTAATAAAATTGGGATAGGTATCGTCAAAATATCCTAACTGTACATATCCGAATAAACTATCACACAAACGCTTATTATTTTCGTAATAATACCAGGTATAAGAACCCGGTTTATTTCGATATACATATTGATAGATATAAGCCGAATCGCGCCGCAGCTTAGGATGCGTAAAGTTCATAGCAACAATAGTATCGGCATAAGATTCATTATATGACATACTCGCATTTGCTGAACGCCTTGCGATTTCTTTAATTTCCTCCAAATCAAAACTAACAGAATCTTCCTCCATTGAAGTAATATCATCATAATATTCCTCATCTTCTACATATTCAATTTCTTCATCTTCATAATAATAATATTCACTTTCACTAGTATCTTCCTCCACTAAGAGTGTGTCACAATCTCTTTTATACAATTCCTGACGAAGCAAATAAGGAATAGCTTTGGAAGCAATGAAAACATGATTGCCGCGCTCTGCAAAGCGAAGCAAGGTGTTTCTATCTGCACTATCCAGATACATTCGCTCGCCTACAAATACGTAATTGACAGGAGCAGCATCGCCCGTAGTATCCACAGGCAGGGTTTCGGCGAGTTTCTTTTTATCCATAATGGTGAGGTCATTTTCAGGAAAATATCCTTCCAATAAATCTACCATCACCTCTGTACTGTAAGGTGGTCGTTTTTCGTCATCGTGGTGATACAATTCATCCCAATTGTGCCGACCATCAGGCATAAATACCCATAAAAAATAACCCAACAACACGACCGCAATCACGCCAAGTAAAATAATGATATTTCTTCTTCCTGAGTCCATGTTTTTTAATGGTTAATGATTAATGGTTAATGATTAATTTTTAATGAATAATAGTTCGTATGTTTTTATGAACTATCGACCATTAAGCATTAATCGTTAATCATTAACCATTAACTTCAAGTAGTTTTCAAATTCGGGGCTGATTTGTTGATAAATGTCTTTTCCTATTGTGGTATCTCCGTACCATACACGCTCAAATATGCGGGTAATATGTCTAAAATCTTTAAAATGATTATTTTTCCGCATCTCGCGCAGATACTCGCTGTTGGTTTTATCGCGCTGCCACTTGATACGGTTGTTGAGCGAAAGTTGTTTGAGGATTTCGAGATAATACACACGCACCGTCATGCGATAATCGCCGCGTGCAAGGGCATCTTTGAGGAAGCGTTGAAGGTCGGTTTCGAGCAGGTTTTCTTCGGCTTCTTCAATCGTATAGGCTTTCTTTTTCTTCTTTTGTCCGGCTTGCAAATTTGCTGCATATCGAATCACAAAATACAATAACACGCCCAAAGCTATCAGCCCAAACATATACCAAAATATTTTCATCCACGACATATTGCCAAAGAAAGAACCGGATGCCGTCTTAAATTTCCATGGATTTTTCTGTTTCGGGCGTTCTTCTTTTTCATTATAATCCAAACCCTCTATTGCCTCCTGCCATTCTTCTTCGTCGAAGTCATTGGTCTCAATATCTTCATTAAAATAGGCTTCCTGATAATCCAACACGCCTGTTGCTTGCTGCCAGTTTTCCTTGTCAAAACGATTGACTTCTATATCCCGATTCAGATACTCCTCTTGTGTATCCGGTTGGGCAAGTGCAGCAAAACCGAGCCATGAAAAAACGAATAATGGTATGTAGCGTTGGAGCTTCAATTTTATATTTTTATTTTAGAAGCATAAATATAGCGATGCAAATAGAGAAAACAAAATATTGGAGGGAATAGTTGGGTTATTGAGAAAATTATTTCAATATTCAAAAAATAAATTATTATATATATTTACCAATTATTTTATCATGTGGAACCGATAATCTTCAAGCCACCATTCCATAAATTCTATATTACAAATATGGTAGTAAAATTCTGTTCCTGCCCCTCCTATATATGGCACTTTAAATAATTTACCCTGAAAATTCTCCTGAGTTTCAACCTCAATATTACCTCTAAAATCGATAATTCCTTCAAATTCTTTTGCTACATAACAGGTTAATTCTCCGAGAATTTTATGGTCAATTGCACCATTACACATCGCATAAAACCCTATATCAAACTTAGGCTGAAATCCGATTATATTACTTATATACTCAACTTCTTCATTTGTATATTCGTAGTAATCTGGATTTATTTCATGCTTCTTTATACCAAACGGTTGCCCAACAGATTCGATATGCCCACCAATCTTCTTTGTTGAATTTACGGAAAAATTATTCCCTTTCCGTTCAATAGAAATACTATCTATGATATTATAAACTTTCCCTATTTCATACTCGTCGGGAATGTTTTTAATTAGTATTGATGATGTTGGTCCTGCCATTTTTGGTTATGGATTGCGTGATTTTGACTTTATTTGAATTATCTTATAAACACAGTCACACTACGTTTTTCAAAGTCGTTAAGTTCAACATAATTTACCAAATTTCAACTCCAATCCTTCAACACCTCATACACCCGATGCACCGGCAAACCCATCACATTGGCATACGAACCCTCAATTCGTGCTACTTTCACATAACCCAACCACTCCTGAATCCCGTAAGAGCCTGCCTTATCAAAGGGTTCACATTTTTTCAGATAATAATGAATTTCATCGTCAGTCATATCGCTGATGGTCACATCTGAAATATCCGAAAAACTATGTTCTTTTTCCTTCGAGCATATACATACACCCGTAATGACGCGATGTGTAGTGCCGGATATTTCCCGCAAAATACGCACTGCATCGTCATAATCTTTCGGCTTACCGTATATTTTATTATTTAATATCACAACAGTATCCGCAGTAATGATAATTTCGTCATTTATGATAAAATCCTTCACGCCAGCCGCCTTCTTTTTGGCTAAAAACTCCGCCACTTCCTCCACAGGCAAATCCGGTGGATAGGATTCCTCCACCTCTCGCGTTCTAATCTCAAATTCAAATCCGGCTTCTTCCAATAAAAAAGAACGGCGCGGCGATTTGGATGCTAATATAATTTTTTTTATCATAATATTTATACAATATTTATTTTTTAAAACATTAAAAACTCATTATCTTGACAATATCATGTTCGATTTTTATTTAATATTTTTGGTATTTTACTCTTGAATTTGGGCTAAAACTCGTCTGACATTTTCAAAATTCACCGATGATGTCATATTTTTCCGGCAAAGTTTACAATATTTATTTTTTAAAATATTAAAAACTCATTGTCATTTTTATATAAAATAAAATTTTATTAATTTAAAAATTAAAATAATTTATAATTTTATTTTTTTATAAAAAATCAAATTAATATTTAAAAAATTAATAATATTTATCTTTCTTCAAATATTCTACATAGTCGCTTATCCCCTCTTCTAATGAATGGAAAGGAACATCGTAGCCCGTATTAAGTAATTTATCCATAACAGCTTGCGTAAAATACTGATAATTTTCCCGAATATCAGGCGGTGTATCTATAAAAGAAATATTGGGAGCCATGCCCATAGCATGAAAAGTGTTGGTAGTAAGGTCGAGAAAAGTACGGGCTTTGCCGGTTCCGAGATTATAAATGCCCTTGTGTACTTGTTGCTCCATCAGGAAGGCACAAACTTTGACCACATCTTTAACATAAATAAAATCGCGCTGCTGATGACCGTCTGCAATACCGGTTCGGTGCGAGCGAAAGAGCTTCATCTCGCTCGTATTTTTCACCTGATTAAAACAATGAAAAATCACCGAAGCCATACGCCCCTTGTGGTATTCATTCGGACCATATACATTAAAAAATTTTAACCCCGCCCAATACGGCGGCTCACTTTTTTCACCCTCATTTTCCAAGCTCCTCTCCCCCACTCTACTCGTCTCCCGCAAAACCCATCGGTCAAAATCTTGCTTCGAATCTCCATAGGCATTCAGAGGTTTTAATTGCGGAATCAATGTATGCTTATCTTCATATCCAAATTCTCCGCTGCCGTAAGTCGCTGCACTTGAAGCATATACGAGTGGTATCTCATACTCTGTACAGATACGCCATAATGCTTTTGAATAATTTAAATTCAAGCGATTGAAGAGTTCAATATCTGTCTCCGCAGTATCCGTTCTTGCGCCCAGATGAAAAACAAATTCCACATCAGTCGCATTTTGTGTCAACCATTTTTCAATAAAAAAATCTCGCGCTATACACTCGCGGTAGTTTTTATTTTCGAGGTTTTTAGTTTTATCTGCCCGATTGAAATCATCCACCAATACCAAGTCTTTGAACCCCAACGTATTGAGATGCGCCACCAAGCATGAACCGATAAACCCCGCTGCGCCCGTAATAATTATCATCTGTCGAAATGTTGTTGGAAACAGGATAAATTTTGACATGTTTAGAATAGTGGTTGACAATTTATTACAGGTAAAAATGATGTACCCCGTTTACTAAACTCTTTGAAGTTTAGTAAAGGGAGTGCTTAAATATTGTTTTTATTCTAAAATGAAGTCGAAAAAGTGCCAAAACTTTTCCGCAAAATTTAAACATGCCTAAATTTTTAATTTTAAATTGAAATGATACTGTACTGACGACTTTAGCCGTCAAGTATCTCTCTGCATTTCCCGCGACGACTAAAGTCGTCGGTACGAGGCAGATTAAAAATTTGTCCTGCACCCGTTGTGGATACTATCCATTTTTATATTTATTTAAAATCCATTTAATCGCCCAAATAATACCTAAGACCAAAGGTAATCCCATTGAAATATTGACAAGCATAGTTTTTAAATCGGTAATTTTTGCTGCACTACCCACCATTTCATTGGTCAAATCAGGAAAGCTTTCCAATAAGTGAAGGGTATTAAAGTTTTCCTTAAAATCTACCAGCATCAGCAATATTGGGAATAGGGAAAGGTACATCCAATTAGAATCAGGTCGGGTAATTTTCTTTAAAAAAAATGCAGATAATAAAATAAAAAGTATGCCATATCCAAAAGGAAAAATCATATCCACCACTCCGGTAGCGTGTTTATGAATTTGCCTTCCTTCTGGTTTTAGTTGGGTGAAGAAATCATTAATTTCACTCCATGTATAGTTGTTCCGAACATCAATCATTAGTGCCTCTTCGCCTATAATATCACTCATCTTCGTTTGTGCAGATTGAAATAGAAAAATACAGTATATAGAGCATAGCAATGCAGGAATAATAAATTTCCAATTGGAAGTTTTTGCTAAAAGACTTTTCACAATTTTTTAATTTTGCCGATACTACAACACTCCCCTAACAACTTTCATGAGTAAAAAAAATACGACCAGATAAATCCACAAGGCATCCAGAAAATGCCAGTAAATAGTGAGTAGTCGAAGTTTGAGACGTTTTTCGGGGTCGGAGAAATAGACCAATACGCTGACGGGTTCTTTCATACGTTTGTACGCTGCGTGTATGAACAAAGCCAAAAAAGGGATGCCGCCGATGACGTGCATAAAGTGCAATCCCGAAATCACATAAAGGTATCCTGTCGAGGGATTGTTCCTTGCCAACATACCATTCGTCATCATATACATCCACGCAGCCGACTGTGCTATCATAAATATAATGGTCAAGATGAGTGTTATGATGAGGGAATACGTATATTTATCGGTATCATCTGCCAGATAGGCTTTATTTGCCCGTATGATGAACCAGCTACTTGCCAATAACAAAAGTGAATTCAAGATAAATATCATCGGTGGTGTTATGGTATCTATCTGATTATTAACGATTTGATAAAGGTATGCCGCACTGATACCAAAGAATAAAGCCGACAGACTGCCCAACAATAAATACATAAATATTTTGTATGGGTGCAGCCTAAATAACTGCTCATTCTCCGCATAAGGATCTCTGTACATTGGTGCAAATTAAGTGAAAAAATCGTAAATTTTCGACAAGTTCATCTAAATCATAAAAGTTTTGACACTTTTGGAATCTGATTTTAAAAATCAAAACAAAATTTAAATACTCCGTTTGCTAAACTTCAAAAAGTTTGGTCTCCGATAGCTATCGGAGAAGTAATGTGCTGATATTTAGCTAGTTACAAACCTTGGCACCCTGCCCACGTTTAGCAA
>CALIZI010000013.1 GCA_938028705.1 uncultured Saprospiraceae bacterium
ATATTTGTGTTTAACATGGGGTATTTTTTCCGAATTTGGGCTAAAACTCGTCTGACATTTTCAAAATTCACCGATGATATCATATTTTTCTAGCAATATTTAAATGTCTGACGAGTTTTAGCCCAAATTCAAGAGCAAAATGGACAAGTTCATCTAAAGTATAAGTAGTTGACAGTTTTTTGAGCTGTAATGGACTCTCCAAATTGAGTAATCACGCAGAGAACGCAGAGATTGGATGATTAGCTCTCTGCGCCCTCTGCGTGAAAAAGTGTCAACTACTTCGATAAACATGTCGCAAAATGACAACTATATTAAATAAAAATCGAACATGACATTGTCAAGTTAACCGATTAACCTAAATTTTTACTTATGACGGATTAATGTATAATATTTTTTAGTTATCATAAGATGTTTTATATGCTTTCTGATGATTCTTTTTTTGTCATAAAAAAAATGCTGAAAGTGAGCTAATACGTATTTGGTGAAACAATTATTGGGATTTAACAAGGCACAGAATAACTGTTTTATTTCATTGGGCAAATAGATATTTAAATTACTTTTATGGAAAAATACCCTCTATATATACTATTCTTCTTATGTTTAAAATTCTACCCCTAAAAGAATATACAGCCACTTGATACCTAAAAGGTTTTATTGCAATTCACCATTTGAAAATCAATAACATACTACTGTGTGAATGTCGAATAACGAATGTCGAAGTACCTCGTGTAAAACATTTACTTCATAATTCGATATTCAAAAAATTGTGTTAGATGATTTTTACATTAAAAAAATATTAAATTAAAAACAATACGTTTACTTAATAACTACTAGGTATCTATGTAAAAAAGGACATTTAATATTTAAATAAAAAATATAAATATTTTTAAATTATACAATTACTTTTCATCTGGACTTTGGATATTGGGGAATTAGGAAATTTGGTATTAGGTATCCCGATAGTTATCGAGATAGTTATCGGGATTTTTATCAAATAATTATAAAATTAAATTAATTAAATATTTTTTAATTTTAATAAAAATAAAACAACTGATAATCAATTACTTACGGTTCAAAACCGAAGATCCCAATTTCCTAATTCCCAAAATGTCCAAAATCCAGTTTTTATGGTGTAATTCTTAATTCGTTGGTACAGCGGTTAACCCAAGTTGAATTAGTGATTTTAGCCCGACAGCTATTGAGCGAAACTAATCACTAATCAACTAATTACCAATCACTATACTAGTGATTCAACTTATTTTTTTTGTTTTACAAATGTTTTATTTTTTATAAATAAAAGATGGTTTTCATAAATAAACTTTTTATATTTGCACATCATTTATAGTAAATTATATTTTTTTTGCAAAACAGAACTCTTTATGTTTTTTTTGCGTCTAATGTAAGTAATTGAACATTATTCCCTTCGTATAAGCACTTTTGCTTATATGCCGCTATCCAAGATTACCCATTACCATTTTGCCAAAGTAAAATGACTTAACACGCTATTGTCATTTATACGACATAAAGAGAGTTGGGATTTCAAAACCCTCATTATATTTCATACATTTGGATGTCTTTGCACGTATAACACACTAATAATTTAATTATTGTGTATCTAAATAAAGGGTAAGTTCTAAATTCTCAAATTGAAACTTATTCATTCATTATATAAAATTTTAATTAAAAAACTAACTTTATGAAAAGGCTATTTAGCATCCTTCTACTAAGTTTTTTGTTTTTAGTAAACGTTACAGAAGCTCAAATGTCTATCAATGGACAAACCCTTTATGGGAATGAGTGGATTAATCACAATCAGGATTATTATAAAATCTATGTCGAAGAAGACGGAATATACCGTGTTTCTCAACAAGCACTATTAGATGCTGGAGTACCCGTAAGTGCCATCAATGCAGGCAATTACCAATTGTATGCTATGGGCAACCAAGTACCTGTACATGTGAGTACTGCCGGTACAATGGGTAGCAATGATTATATAGAATTTTACGGTGAACAAAATAAAGGTGCCATGGACGCTCACCTCTATTCTTCACCCGACCACCTTTTCAATCCCTATTACAGTATGTTCACAGATACCCTGACTTACTTTTTGACTTGGGGAGGTGGTGCAGACCAATTTCAGAGTACCGCCAATAATCTGTCGGGGCTTCCCGCAGCCGAGCCATATTTCATGGCAAAGTCACTCGTAGCATATAATAACAAATATTGCAGAGGAGAACCTTACGGTGGTTTGTATGAATCACGCTTCTCTGCCGGAGAAGGATTTGGTCAAGGCTTTCTTAAAACGGCTACACATACCATACCAACTCCTCACATATATTCTGCCGGTCCTCAGGCTGAGTTACGAACCAGATTTACCTCTGCGGGAGCCGGTGCAAATCACCAGGTTCAAATAAAAGTTAATAATGCTGTCATTCCTATTGATTCTGCCAATTATTATAATTTCAGAATGCGTCAGGTTGCTGAGAATTTTGCTCCAAGTGTGCTCAGTGCCAACAATACTGTTACGATCAACGGAATGGCGGGTAGTGCAGATCAGCATACGACTTCATTTGCCATGATTACCTACCCGCGTCAGTTTAATTTTGATAATGAAAGTATCTTCAAATTTGATATAGCTGCCAACCCTGCCAATAAAAAATATTTAGAAATTAGCAATTTTAATCATGGAGGCACTGCCCCTGTATTATACGATTTGACAAACAATCTGCGAATTGTTACAACGCTGAATGGAAATACAGTCAGAATAGCACTGCCACCTTCGGTAGCCAATCGTGAATTGGTCTTAGTCAGCCAAAATCACAATTACATAGCTATTGACGAAGTGAAAAATGCGAATTTTGTAGACTACTCAAGTGCCGTTAATCAAGGTGATTATATCCTTGTCTCCAATGAGTTGTTGTTTGACGATGGTGCAGGTAATAATTACGTACAACAATACGCCGATTATCGCGCCACTACCGGATACACGCCTATTATTGTCACCACCGAGCAATTATATGACCAATTCGGCTACGGTATCAGTCGCCACTCACAGTCGGTGCGTAATATTACCGGATATAGCCTGGCAAACTGGTCGCCTAAGCCCCGATATATGTTTATGATCGGTAAATCGCGTCCATACTATTCTGTTCGCAGGGCATGGAACAAACAACCTGCCTTCACTACTACATTCGGACACGAACCCTCAGATGCGCTGCTTACGGCAACGACCCAGTCGGATGCCCCCAGATTATCTTTTGGTAAATTGCCGGTCACTAATGCTGACCAAATCAGAGTGTATCTCGAAAAAATGATGACTTATGAAGATGTTAATGAGACCTTACCACAAACTATTGAAGATAAAGCCTGGCGAAAAAGAGTCCTTCACTTAGGTGGTGGCGATCCGAATATTCAGACAACCATCATCAATAATTTAGGGAATTATGAGGATAAAGTATCCAACGAATACTATGGTGGCGAAGTTGTTAATTTCATTCAAAATAGCGCAGAACCAACCACTGTTTCAGCGACTGGATTACTGGATTCATTAATCAGTGGCGGTTCCTCGCTCATGACTTTTTATGGACACTCCTCTGTCAGTAATATTGATTTCAACATTGGTACACCCGAAGACTATGACAATATAGACAAATATCCGATGTTCTTCTCACTAGGTTGTTATAGCGGACAAATACATACAAAAACTTATGGTTTGAGTGAGAGTTTCGTCTTGGCTGAAGATAGAGGGTCTATCGCTTTCTTGGCTACTGTATGGTTGTCCAGTCTTGGTGCATTAGATGTATTTGGCGATATGTTTTACCAAAAACTGTCGGTTGATAATTACGGAGAAGGTGTCGGAGATATTACCAGAGAAGCGATTGCGGCACTCTCTACGGATTTGAATGTCTATAACAGAATTGTTTACCAACAAATGACCCTCAATGGTGACCCGGCTGTAAGAATCAATAATGAACAAGCACCGGATTATCTCATCAGAGAGCCGGAAATTTCCTTTGCGCCGGATGCACCCAAATCCACCGAAAATCTTGAAATTTCCTTTTCTGTTGTCAATCTTGGTAAAACAGAAAGTCAGCCTTTCCCCTTACGCATCGAAAGAACTTTGCCTGACGGAAGCACCGTAGTCGTCGTTAATGAAATGATCACTTCCACCGGATTTGAGGAGTTTCTCACCTACACGATTCCTCCGATAGAAACCGCCGCAGGTATGAATCACTTTAAAATAATTGCAGATTCTGATAATGTTATTGTCGAATTGCCGGACCCAAGTGCCGAAGATAATAATGAGGGAACAGCAAGTGTATTCCTCTATGACGGTGTCGTAAAACCTATATCTCCGACAGATTACAGCATACAAGGTGATGCCAATGCCATTGAATTAAAAGCTCAAATCAATGACCGCTACGCCGACCAGTCTTTGACATATATCATACAGATAGATACAACGGAGACATTCGATAGTCCATTGAGAAGTAGTACAAATATCACACAAACAGGTGGCGCACTCTCCTGGGTACCACCAACTACCTTCACCAACGAGACCGTATATTATTGGCGTGTCATTGTTCAACCGGGACAAGTAGCCAACTCTGCAGGCTGGGAAAGTAGATCATTTACATACATTGATGGAGAATATCCGGGTTGGGATCAATCTCACCATTACCAATTCTTAGATGATACTTACGACAATACATTGGTCTATAATGAAGATACCCGCGAATTTGAATTTGTCAACGGTGGTATAGAAGTCGTGGTCAGTAATGCACATGCAGGTGTTTTACCGATTAGTAAAATTGACTACGCCGTAGGCGGTTCCAGAATATATGACATGGAAGGCTGTGAACAAGATAGAGGTGGTTTTGTCATTGCATTAATGGATGAAGAAGCAGATCCAATATGGAATGACGCTGTAGATCTCCCAAATAATGTAGGAGAGCACAGTTCATATATCTGTAAAAGTACCCAACCGGCATTTACATTCCCTACCGATACACCCGAAGGACAACAAGAATTGGTTGACTTCCTGACCAACACACTCCCCACACTGACTGATGTACATGATATGCTCATTTACAGTCTCAATGACTATCTGCCCGAAACCTTCTCTCCGGCACTTTCCGCTGCCCTTGCCAACTTGGGACTCGCGGAATTAACCAATGCCACCGAAGGTGCGCCTTATGCCGGACTTATTGATTTGGAAGAGAATACAGTAGAAGAACAAATAGCAGCCAGTGAAACAGATGTCATACAAGCCATCTTTTCTATCAAAGACCCCTGGGACAATGGTACCATGACTTCCACCACCATAGGACCTGCTACCGAGTGGGGTTCCGTACATTGGAATGTGACCGATAAAGAAGACCACGACGAAGCCTACCTCAGTGTATATGGAATAAGGGCTGACGGAACTCGCGTATTACTCCTGACAGGTATTACTGCCAATGACCTTGTATTTAACCAAAATGTGGTAGATGCTTCTGTATATCCATACTTAGAGTTAGAATATGTGGCTTCTGACGAGGTCAATAATACACCACCACAACTGGATTTTTGGAGAGTCATCTACGAAGCTAATCCATGTTACCAATTGGCAATCAAAGCCATACTTGAAGGACCTTATAATGCAGTCACAGGACAAATGAATACCGCACTCAGTAGCGGACGTAAAATATTGCCAGGACAAACACCTGTCAATAATCTCGTCTCACCAACACCTGCCGGACAACCTTACTCCATCGCTCCGTGGAACTACACAGGTAATGAAGGAAGTGATTTTACGGACAGCGACTACACAGGCAATGAAGTCGATTGGGTACTCGCCTCTATCAGAACGGATATACAAAAAGCCGATGAAATTGCTCAGGCAGCGGGCTTACTTATGAAAGACGGAAGTGTACGATTTATCGGTGATTGTCCGGTAGAAACCGACCTCTCCGGACCATTCTACGTTGTACTTGAACATCGTAACCACATGGGGGTTATGTCACCACAGCCCATAAACGTAAGCGGAGGCAATATTACTGTGGACTTTACCACACAAGATTCATTCAGAGATGCCACAGGTACAGGGCAAAAAGAAATTGCTCCGGGTGTCTGGGTAATGCTTTCAGGTGACTTAGGACAAACCGCTGACATACAAAGTTATGACATCAACGGTGGCGACAAAATCATCTGGACAGAAGGCAACGGAAACTTTGACGTTTACAGAACCTCTGACGCTGACCTTAATGGAGACAGTAATGGTAATGACAAAATTTTCTGGGAGAAAAACAACGGTAGAAGCTCCCGCGTACCAAGATAAAATTATGGTCAATGGTCGATAGTTAATAGTCCATTAGACAAGCATATACAATACAGGCTTCTTCATCTTTTGAAGAAGCCTGTTTTTTTATACCCAATAAGGAATTTTTCACTTTGCAAAAAACATTATAACAATTACAACTTTCAAGGGTATGATTTATTTTTGTACCCGCCAATATTTTTAATTATAAATATTATTAAATAAAAATTATCTGTATTTAGGATAGGATATTCTTTCCGAATTTGGGCTAAAACTCGTCAGACATTTTCAAAATCTACCGATGATCTCATATTTTTCCGATAAAGTTTAAATGTCAGACGAGTTTTAGCCCAAATTCAAGCCCAATGCCGTCCATTATTGAATAAAAATTAAAAATAAGCATGGGTATAAAAACGAATCGCACCCTAGGCGCATGACTCATACAGCTAACATACTATCAATCAAATCACAATACATATATACAGATAAAAATATCGATGTAGCAATGCAACCTTTACAGGTATTGTCTCGTTAGAATAGAAAATATAAAACTGTCATTTCTGTTAAATTTTTTCGAGTTATTAAATGTTCTGAATGAGGTCATTTTTCTTATTGAAATTCAAAAATTTTACAAGCTAATTCAAAATATAATTTGGTTTTTAAAATTGTTTTTAATAAAATATTTTTTT
>CALIZI010000014.1 GCA_938028705.1 uncultured Saprospiraceae bacterium
AAAAATAGGATGCGCCTAAAAGCGATACTCGTCTGACGAATCCCTTTGTTAAAATCGGATATTTAGGCAATCAAACGGTGGTTTACTATAAAAATATTCGTCTGACGAGTGTACCCTATTTTAATCGAACACCACCAAAAAATAATATACTCCGAACATCGCTAAATCCAAAAACGTTATTTCACAACATTATCTTCTATTTTTCCATAAAAAAATCCCCAAAGCCCATATAGGACTTCGGGGATGATTAAATTCTATTATATTAGTATTTTCTATGGTTTAACCACCACCAGTTTCATAGCATCAGTACGCCAGTCATTGGTTTGCAACTGTACGAAGTAAATGCCGGAAGCAAGTCGGCTGGTACTCATTTTGTATAGCATGATAGTGTTTGCCAATTGAATATTTTGTACATCCATCACTCTGCCGAGTGCATCTGTGATAACGATTTGAGCATCGTCGTGTACTTTAGCATCAATTTCTATCGTTACGCTGTTACTGCCATATACCGGATTCGGGTACAGACCAATACTTATATCAGTCTGGTCTTCGCGCGAACTATCGTCATCACAACCGTCAGGAATACCGTCGCCGTCGGTATCAACATTATCATCAAATCCGGGACAAATATCAATGTCGTTACAGACACCATCGCCGTCTGTATCATCGTCTCCGCTGCTGTCAACGGTGCAAGGTTCGCTGCTACCACAGCCTGTGCATGGACATTGTTCTACGGTAAAGATACCTCCGCCTATGACGATTTTTGAATAGGTCGGATCGTGTGTCGGTGAATTAGAACCTGTGCCATAGACAATAGTAATTTTGTCAATACAATCCGTAAATTCGACCAAAATACTTTCATCTTGGTGAGAATTGGCGGAATTGCTAGTGCCTTCGGCACAATTGCCGTCAATAGCTACACTACCGTCCAAAGAGGTAATGGTCGGGAAAATTTGCGTCGGGTTCCCATTGAGTGTACCATATACGCAGACCGCTTCCTGTTGTTTTGAAGCACTATTTTTATAATCCAAATCAACAATATCAAAAACAACATGGGAAGATGATAAAGATAAATCATAACATACAATCAATTCATCATGTACATCATGCGGGTCAATACCTACCTGTAAACCAGTACCAACAGCTTCACTGTCAACAAAAATATTATCATTATCAACAATACTAATGTTCACTGTTTCAGCACCCAATTCTACCTTGCCGGAGGTATCGCCATGCTGCCAATCTGCACCACAAGCACTGTGATCGACATGATAATCATAACAAATATCATCACAAGCATCAGGGATGCCATCACCGTCTCTGTCGGCAAAATCATCACCACCGGGGCATACGTCCACATCATTGCAAACGCCGTCACCGTCGTCGTCACCTCCACCGGAGCCGCTACCGTTACTACAATCGGCTAGACAGGCATTGGGACATACTTGTGAATTGAATCCAATCTTTTCTCCAATAATAATTTTTGAATAGGTTGGGTCTTGTGTGGGCGAATCCGGTCCTGTACCGTAAACGATAACGACCTTGTCAATACACTCCGTAAATTCGACCAACACACTCTCATCGTCTTCGGACTCCTTAGAATCGATTGTTGCATTGGCACAATTACCGACAATTTCTACACTGCCTTCCAGTGAAGTAATGCTTGGTAAAATTTGCGTTGGGTCATCGCCAAGCAAACCATATACACATACGGCTTCTTGCTGTTGTGAACCTCCATGATAATTTTTATAATCCAAATCAACAATATCAAACAAAACATTATTGGATACTTGTGAGAGATTATAACATATCACGACTTCATCGTGTACATCGTGTGGGTCAATACCAACGAGCAGACCGCCATTTTCTTCGTAAGTATCTACCAAAATACCGTCATTGTCGGCAATATTAATGGTGTATGTTTGGTCATCTACATCAAAAGAACCGGAGTTGGCATTGTCTGCCCAGTGATAACCGTCTTCTTCAAAATCCAATTTATAGTCTTCACAAACCGGTCCTGCACCACAATCAGCACCCGGCTGATTATCTTTACAATAACTAAATCCGGTGATACCGCCACCGCATACCAAATCGACAACCATCGTATATACACCACTGACATTGACCTCAAATTCATTGAAGCTATTGACTCCGTAAGCCGGAATGGATAGCACTTCAATCAGATTGCCGTCTTGGTTGTATAGTTCGATCTTGCTGTCACCACATTTCATATCCAATAAATCTATTGTCTGAATAGTAATGGCACATTGGAATGTAAAGGTCAATTGACCTTCTTTCTCATTGGGTACGTGGCAGTCGTTGGAGACAACTAGTGCATTGCCTTGAAACGCTGTATTATTATCGCCACCGGCACCTACACCCGGTCCACCATATTGTTCATTAGGTGTTCCCATATCAAAATCATTGCTGGTCGGATTGCCTGTGTCAAATAGCATAGGACAAAAGCCATGATCGGTCGTAACAATAAAATCTTCGTATTGGTCAAAAATCTGAGTAGCCGGATGAAGTGGGTTGCCGTGGTCATCATAATCAAAGTCAATGCTTGTACATCCATTCACAACAGTAAATACCTGATGACAAGAAGCCGTTTCACCACAATCATCTGTTACAGTATGTGTGTAAGTATAGGTTGTGCCGTTGGCTCCCGGTTCACCGTTGATAACAGGTCCGGTGAGTGCCAATGTACCGCCCCCTCCACAACTTGTGGTAAACTCAGGCGTACCCGGGTGAATATCAGAAGGACAAACGACCGATAGACAAGCATCAGGACAAGTGATGCTTGGCGGTGTACTGCCGGAAGCAAAATTGAAGGTTTGGACACATTGGGTCTCATTGCCACAATCATCCGCTACGGTATAGGTTCTGGTGACAAATAAATGATCATCTGTACAGAAATTTGTCGGATAATCGCTTTCTTCTACTGCGATGACCGCAAATTCTGTTGTCGAGCCACAATCATCCGTACCGGAAAGGGTCGTATGGGCAGATGGTAGATTATCACCACAAACCAAGCCTGATACATCATCAGGACAATCTATTTGCGGACCATCTGTATCCGCTTCAAAGGTGAACGTTTGGACACATTCGATTTGATTTCTACACTCATCAGATACCGTATAAGTACGTGTAACGACTAAGTCATCACCTGCACAAAAACTTGTCGGCATATCACTATCTACCACAGAACTGACCACGTATTCTACATCCGGGCTACAATTATCTATACCGGACAATACAGTTTCAGCTTCCGGTAAACTATCTCCACATCTCAAGCCCGTTACATCAGCCGGACAGTTGACTTGTGGTGCTTCTGTATCTGCTTCATAATTGAAGGTTTGTACGCATTGTGCCTCATTGCCACACTCATCTACTACGGTATAAGTTCTGGTTCTGGCTAAGTTATTTCCTGTACAGTAGCTTGAGGGAAATTCGCTATCTTCTACATTAGTGACGGTAAGTTCTGCTGCCGAACCACAATCATCTGTACCGGAAAGAGTAGTTTCGGGAGTTGGTAAATCTTCTCCACAGCTTAAGCCTGATACATCAGGCAGACAATTTATTTGTGGTCCTTCTGCGTCTGCTGCAAAGGTAAAGGTTTGTACACATTGTGCTTCATTTCCACAATCATCCACTACGGTATAAGTTCTGGTGACGGTCAAATTGCTGTTTTCGCAGAAACTGGTTGGTATATCACTTTCTTCAATATTAATGACCGTAAATTCGGTTGCCGAACCACAATTATCTGTACCCGAAAGCGTAGTTTCGGGAGCGGGCAAAGTCTCGCCACAAGTCAAGCTCGTTGCATTGGAAGGACAAGTTATTTGCGGACCATCTGTATCTGCCTCGAAGGTGAAAGTTTGTACGCATTGGATTGAATTTCTGCATTCATCTGATACGGTGTAAGTTCTGGTGACCACTAAATTATCACCTGCACAGAAACTTGTCGGCAAGTCGCTGTCTTCCACAGAACTCACCACGTATTCTACATCCGGGCTACAATTATCTATACCGGACAATACAGTTTCAGCTTCCGGTAAACTATCCCCACATCTCAAGCCCGTTACATCAGCTGGACAGCTGACTTCCGGTGCTTCGGTATCTACTTCATAGGTAAAGGTTTGTACGCATTGTGTTTCATTACCACAATCATCCTCTACGGTATAAGTTCTGGTTCTGGCTAAATTATTTCCTGTACAATAACTTGATGGAAACTCGCTATCTTCTACATTAATAACAGTAAATTGTATTGTCGAACCACAATCATCTGTACCGGAAAGTGTGGTTTGAGCAGGCGGTAAATCCTCTCCGCAAGTCAAGCCCGCCACATCAGCCGGACAGTCTATTTGCGGACCGTCTGCGTCTGTCTCAAACGTGAAGCTTTGTACGCATTCGGTTTCATTACCACAATTATCTACCACAGTGTAAGTTCTGGTGATAACTAAATTATCTCCGGCACAGAAACTTGTCGGTAAATCGCTCTCTACAATACCAGTCACCACAAATTCGGTTGCCGAACCACAATTATCTATGCCGGATAATGTGGTTTCAGGGTCAGGTAAGGTATCTCCACATCTCAAACCCGTAACATCAGCCGGACAGCTGACTTCCGGTGCTTCGGTATCTACTTCATAGGTAAAGGTTTGTACACATTGTGTTTCATTACCACAATCATCCTCTACGGTATAAGTTCTGGTTCTGGCTAAATTATTTCCTGTACAGTAACTTGACGGAAACTCGCTATCTTCTACATTAATAACTGTAAATTCTATTGTCGAACCACAATTATCTGTACCGGAAAGTGTCGTTTCTGCCGTTGGTAAATCCTCTCCGCAAGTTAAGCCTTCTACATCCGCAGGGCAATCTATTTGCGGACCATCTGTATCTGCCTCGAAGGTGAAGGTTTGGACACATTGTATTGAATTTCTACATTCATCTGATACGGTGTAAGTTCTGGTGACCACTAAATTATCACCTGCACAGAAACTTGTTGGTAAATCACTATCTACTACAGAACTCACCAAATATTCCACGTCAGGACTACAATTATCTATGCCGGACAGTGTCGTTTCAGGGTCAGGTAAAGTATCTCCGCAAGTCAAGCCCGTTACATCAGCCGGACAGCTTACTTCCGGTGCTTCGGTATCTACTTCATAGGTAAAGGTTTGTACGCATTGTGTTTCATTGCCACAATCATCCTCTACGGTATAAGTTCTGGTTCTGGCTAAATTATTTCCTGTACAGTAACTTGACGGAAATTCGCTATCTTCTACATTAATAACTGTAAATTCTATTGTCGAACCACAATTATCTGTACCGGAAAGTGTCGTTTCTGCCGTTGGTAAATCTTCTCCGCAAGTCAAGCCTTCTACATCCGCAGGGCAATCTATTTGTGGAACATTATTATCTATATCATAAGTAAAGTTTTGTACACATTGTGTTTCATTGCCACAATCATCTACTACAGTATAAGTTCTTGTTACAACTAAATTATCGTCTGCACAGAAACTGGTCGGTAAATCACTATCTACCACAGAAACCACTGTAAATTCTGTCTCTGAACCAGAACCACAATTATCTGTACCGGAAAACGAAGTCTCAGGGTCAGGTAAGGTATCTCCGCAAGTCAAGCCCGTTACATCAGCCGGACAGTCTATTTGCGGACCGTCTGTGTCTACCTCAAAGGTGAAGGTTTGTACACATTGGATTTGATTTCTACACTCATCTGATACGGTGTAAGTTCTGGTAACGACTAAATTATCTCCTGCACAAAAACTTGTTGGTAAATCACTATCTACCACAGAACTCACCAGATATTCCACCGCAGGACTACAATTATCTATACCGGACAATGTAGTTTCAGCATCAGGTAAAGTATCTCCACAAGTCAAACCCGTCACATCATCCGGGCAGATTACTTCCGGTCCTTCTGTATCTGCCTCAAAGGTGAAGGTTTGTACACATTGGATTTCATTGTCGCAATCATCCATTACGGTATAAGTTCTTGTGACAGCTAAATTATTTCCTGTACAAAAACTCGTTGGAAACTCGCTATCCACTACGGAAATCACCGTAAACTCCACCGAAGCGCTACAATTACTTGAACCCGGTAAGCTAGTTTCTGCATCAGGTAAAGTATCGCCGCAAGTCAAGCCTGTTACATCATCAGGACAAGTCACCACCAAATCGTCAGGTGATACGGTAAAGGTTTGTGCACAAGTGCTTATACTGCCACAATCGCTCGTAACGGTATATAGGATAGTGTAGGTATCTCCTTCGGATTCGCCACATTCACTATTATTCGTACCTGATGCAACTTCCCCTGCCACGACCGTTGGGTTCGAGCCACAATCTTCAAATTGTATAGCTGCTATATCTGCTGCAATATCGCCTGAACAAGCCACCTCAATATCCGGCGCACAAGCAACGATATTACAAACTAAAGAAGATGTCAAAGGCGTACCGGTGCAGGGTGTGCAGATGCTATTGTCGCAGTTCAAAATAATCTCCACATCATTAACGGTACAGTCGTCACCGTCATCACAAGGTACGCTAGTAACTGAGCTGCCCAATGCACAGCTTTGACCAACGCAGCAGTCAAACGAACCTGAAAAATCAAGCGTCGTACCGCAGAAGTCACCTCCTTCTATTTCAATATTCCAGCTACTCGCAGCAGGATAAGGTCCTACAGTAACAGAGCTTACTGTTCCATCATCTGTAAATGAAACATCACTGACTCCAAGGCTAGCATCAGATTCTACAAGACTATATGTATTTCCGTCATTGGAACCATTAAATGGAAACTCCAAGGTAAATGTACCGTCGGAATTACAATTAACAATTGGTTCATCAAAAGTTACATCCGAACCCAGGCTATTGGCTTCAAGAAAAACGCCGGAATCTAATAAATTATCAGAAGCATCAGAGACGGCTAATTTTAGGTGATACGTTTCGCATGGCGTGACATTCACCTGTACGGAAAGCGCAGTCGTAAAACCGTCATATTGAATAGTGGATAGCGGATCAATATTATTGATTCCGTCACCGTTGTCAACATAATATTGGCTATTATCAATATCATTCACATTATTGATGGTAACCGGTTGTCCTGTACCGGGGATTAGTGCAATGTTTTCCAAACCTGTGAATCCCGGACCGCTAATCAAAAAAGCAAATACATCATTAAATTGATCGACAAATTCCAGATATTCTTCCGAACCAAAAACGTAATTGAAAGTCAGCGTACTCGAAACGGGTACAAAATCAAATTCAAATACGCAGGCATCAAAGGTGTTTACTCCTACAATGTCTTGCAGGTCGGGGTCACCGGAGGAATTGTTGCTGCTACTCGCACCGGACATATTATTCGGTCCCACTGCGTTGAATACCTGACCACTGGTGAGTATGAGTCCTTTGTCAATACCGACGTTGGAAGCGGTACCATCAAAAAAGCCAATCCCGCCGTCCGCGCAGTTGACTTCAACATTGGTGACCACAACACCCACTCCAAGAAATTCATCTATGAGTGCTTGTGCGCTACTTTCAGGGGTAACTGCCAACTGGGCAGTCCCCCCCGTGTACACAAAGGTACATAGTAGTAGTGTGAGTAAAATTTTAGAGTAAGTAGAATTAAGAAATTTTTCCATAATTAATGTTTCAATTCTCATGTAAAATAGAAATAAAGTAAGTTTCATGGTCACAATGCAACAAGGCTGTTTTTAAACACATTGAAAACTATCTTCATTTCAGTGTAATAGTTTGTTTATATTAAAAATACGTATATTTATTTTTTAAATAAAAATGACAATAAACTCCCTGTGAAGTAAGCGTCTTTTCATAATGCCAAATAAAACAAATCATATAATCCTGATTTTCAATAGAAAACAGATTATACAATAGTTCTAATTGACTAAAAACACTTAGCTTTCAGTTAATTTGAATTGAATGAATTTAATATACATTAAATTCATTTTCAATAACATTTTTGCTTTTTAGATTTGAATTGAAATGGGATGATTGTGTGTGTGTGCGGATAAGACAATTGTTCTAGGATATAAATACAATTAGTCAAAAGTTTAGTAAACGGGTACTAAGGCAAGTGGTAAGTTTAGATATTTTTTTAATGTAAAATTATAATATAATTTTAAAAAACATCGAACTTTAATGCAAAGTTAATAATTGTAACTTAAATTTCAAAAAAACTCTTTACTTTATTTTATTTTTTCCAATATTTCATTTCCTATTCAATAATAATTTCATTAAAAAAATACAATATATTTCCCCCTTTAAAGGGGGCTTCTATTTCCGGGATTTAATTTAGAGCATGTTTAAATTTTTTCTGTCTGATAACCAATATCTTGTGAACTTGACTTCATATCAAATCAGTCACTTATCCCGATAAACTCCTTCTTTGATATTTCGTCAAAACCACAAGCTATTGATTATCAGTTTGAAAAAATTTAAACATGCTCTTACGCTCAATTATTTTGAGTCAAAAGCCATGTCATAGTGCAATATTCGGTATCAATTTAAAATTAACCAAATACACAAATACATCATTTTAAGACATCCAAACGTTTTTGCAAGGAACTTTGACATAACTTTTGATGAAGTATATTGTCATTAATTTTTTTGTGACTACTTGGCTCAAAGACTTCATTATGATTTTTCGGCATCCCTTTATTTCCCAAATTGCTGACAATCAAATTTTTAAAAAACATTATATTTAAAATATTTATAATTTATGAACATTCAAGTATAGGATAAAAATATTTATTGACAACATACTTTATTATTGATAATTAAGGCAATCCAAAACGAAAAATAATTTAAAAAATCATATTTAAGTAGTGAGACAAAAATACCCTTACTTTTTGACGGCTTCTTTTTCCGCTATTTTTCCTTACAAAAATCCTTACGTAGCGATTCCGATAGCTATCGGAAATGTGCGGTTTTTGTAAGAAAAACTATCGAAAAAATAACCACGTCAAAATTGTAAGCCTATTTTTGTCTCACTACTTATTACACCGTCCAATAAATTTCTTCACTTTTTTGAGTGTTTCTTTTGAAATGACTCTTCCCCAAAAACTCCTTAAATACAGCGAGTATTCGCGTCATTTTTGGGTCGATTCATTCCAAAATAAACGTCAAAAAATGTAAAGAAATTTAATGGACGGTGTACTTATTATCACAAAAAAAATCCCCAAAGCTCTAATGAACTTTGGAGATTTCTAAATGCGAAGACTTTCCGACTATGGACTGATAGCCAAAAATCAACTAACAATTTTTGAACCACTAAGCACACGAAGAACACTAAAATCGAACAGACGCAGAGTTCACAAAGTGCTTCTAAGTATTTAATAATGATTTTTTTACACTACCTTAGTTTTCTTAGTGGTTCAGATATTTTTGTCTAACTACTTACATGAACATTTGCTATGGTTTTACGACTACAAGTTTCATGGCAGCGGTTCGCCATTCGTTGGTTTGTAATTGTACGAAGTAAATACCGGGAGACAGTTGCTCCACCCCCATTTGATAGGTACTATCGTTCGCCAATACGATATTTTCTGCAAGGGCTGCTCTGCCGAGTGCATCTACCAAGACAAGTTGTACATTGCCGCTTACTTCGGCATCAACTTCTATCGTTACGGTGTTACCATATACCGGATTCGGATAGAGGTTGATATTAGGTGTCGTTTCTTCTTTAAGCTGACTGCTACCTGCACAGGGCGTATCGCAAACCGAACTGCTAAAGCCGAGGTTTTGACCAATTCTGATACTGGAAGAAGCCGGATTGTTGGTAGGCGAATTATTACCTGTTCCATACTCAATAACTATCCGGTCTATACATTCCGTGAAGGTGACTAAAATACTTTCATCATCACCGAAAGAAGAACTGGTCGTTGCTTCGGCACAGTTTCCGTTGATAGCCACGCTGCCGTCGAGCGAGGTAATGACAGGTAGAATTTGCGTTGCATCATTGCCCAATAAACCATATACGCAGACGGCTTCCTGCTGCGGTGAATTACCCGTTTTACGGTCTAAATCTACGATGTCAAACACCACATTATCAGAAGCCGAAGAGAGTTGATAGGTCATTACCACTTCATCATTTGTATTGTTCGGGTTAATGGCTATTCTGATGCCTGAATTGTATTCGGCTGTGTGTTGCAAAATATTATCATTATCAGCAATATTGATGTTGTATGTCTGCCCGTCAGCCGTGAAGTTGCCGGAAGTAGCACGAGTCTGCCAGTTAAAACCGTCTTCGCTAAAGTCCAGTAAAGACCTGTCACAATCTACATCTGTGTCGCAAGCGTCAGGGATGCCGTCCTCATCAGCGTCGATATTATCGTCGCCATTCGGACAGACATCCTGACTATTACAAACACTGTCATTGTCGTCGTCGCCTTCTGTACCACAATCTACTGCTTCTGCTGTACAGGCATTTTGGCAGACTTCTGTACTAAAACCCAAATTTTGACCTATACTAATGCTGGAATGAGCCGGATTGTTGGTCTGTGAATTGTTGCCTGTACCATATTGGATAATTACTTGGTCAATACATTCCGCGAAAGCGACCAAAACACTTTCATCCTCGCCGGAAGCGGAGGAGTTGGCTGTTGCTTCGGCGCAATTGCCGTTGATAGCAACACTGCCGTTGAGCGAAGTAATTGTCGGCATAATCTGGATCTGACTTGTACCCAATAAACCATAGACACAAACTGCTTCCTGCTGTGCAGAGCTGCCTGTTTTTCGGTCTAAATCTACAATATCAAAAACAACGCGATTGGTAACTTGGGAAAGGGCATAAGTAATCGTCACTTCATCATTGACTGAGTTGGGGTTAATGCTTATTTTGAGTCCGGCTTCGTTTTCTCTTGTACTTTGCAGTATATTGTCGTTATCATTTATATTTACACTAAACGACTGATTATCAGTGACAAAAGTGCCGTTAGTAGCGTTATTTTGCCAGTTGGTATTATCAAAATTTAATACTGATTCTTCGCAAGTACCGCAGGCATCGGATGTATCGTTTGTACAATAATTAAGGTTGGTAATTCCGCCACCGGCACATGGGAAATTGACGACCATTCTACTGACACCACTCACATTGATTTGCTCTGTATGAAAGCTATTTTCACCATAATCAGGCAGGTCAATTTCTTCAATCAAATTATTATTGTCATCATACAATTCTACCGTATTATCATTACATTCCATATCCAGAAAGTCCATATTTCTGATAAAAACGAGCGTATCAAATTCAAATATTAATTGCCCTTCCGTTTCGTTTGGAATGTTGCGATTTTTGGAAACGACGAGCGCATTGCCCTGAAAATCGGTATTGCCAAAGCCTGTACCCACGCCCGGTCCGCCAAAAATCTGATTGGGTGTTCCCAAATCAAAATCATTGCTCGTTGGGTTGCCGGTATCAAAAATCATAGCGGGTCTGTTAAAGTTATCTTGTGTGGAAATCGTAATACCGGGATATTGATTGGAAACAATCGTCCCTGCCGGAAGATTATTAAAATCAATTTGTTCACATTCATCGTCAATCGTGAATACTTGTTGGCAAGAAGCCGTTCTTCCGCAAGCGTCTGTCACCGTATGTGTGTAGGTATAAGTCGTGCCGTTACTATTTGGGTCGCCATTTACGACGGGTCCTGTTTGGGTTAGCGTGCCTTGTGTGCCGCAGTTTGTGAGAAAAGTTGGTGTACCTATATTTATGTCTGCTTCGCAGGCAACGGTTTGATTTGCCGGACAGGTGATAGTTGGGGGGTCGTTTTGTATGGTGAAGGTGCGGGTGCAGGATTCCTGTGCGCCGCAGTTGTCTGTACCTGTGTAGGTGTAGGTATAAGTGGTGCCGGGGCAGTCGGGTTCGCCATTGATGACGGGTCCGGTAAGGGCTACATTAGCCCCACCATTGGTGCAATTTGTTTGGAGGGTAGCTGTTCCGGGAACAATATCAGCTACACAGCCGACAATGGCATCAGCAAGACAGGTAATATTAAGCTCATTATTCTGATTTATCGTAAAATCATTATCTGAAATATCATAAAAGACATTATCTGAACAAATGATTTTCACTCTTGCCGTTGCTGTCGGATTATTGGGAACTTGTATATTTTCAGTACCATCATTCGGCGTATTTGTAGCGAGGGTAATCGGATAAGTCTGTCCACCATCCAAAGACAATAATATATTTACGTTGGTGCAGCTTACGGGAGCATTATTTGTACCCGCTACATCCCATGTCACATTCTGAGTTGAGTTTGCAGCCCAGTTAATACCATTGTCATTAGGGTTTTGAACTAAAAAAGGTCCTGAATCGCCGTCCACATTAATGACTGCATTTTCATAAAAAGAACAGCCTCCTCCCATGGCATTGTCTCTTACCGTTACCCGAAAATTATAGGTTCGGTCCACCGTAGATAATACTTCCCATTCAGGATTGTCACCTTCAATCACAGCCTGTAGATTAGGGAAATAGCGGGTTGGGTTATTCGTTGGAGGCGTAGAGCGAAAATTCGGTCCGTTGGTAGCGGTAGCGAGTGGTGGTTGGGTGGAAATTTCATTATCGAATTGTTCCCAGCAATAGGTCAGCGCATCTTGGTCGGCATCTGCTGCAGTTGCTGTTAGTTCAAAAGGCGTGCCTCCCGGAATAGTGAGGTTGGTTGGTACATTAGTTATGGTGGGTGCATTATTATTGAGTGGTGTTGTAGTTGCACAGGTTGTAGCCAAAATTCTGGTGGTCATTTCTTCCAAACTAGCTATATGAAAATAGTCATCATTAGCGGGTTGAGTAGTTGGTAAACAACCTGTTGCTGCATAACCCATTATCGTATTTCCAGTTCCCGGTTCGTAGGCTGTAGCGTCATTTCGATTGGGTTCGCCACCAAAACCACATTCATTATTGTAGGAATGATTAGCACCAAATTGATGCCCTATTTCATGCGCTACAAGGAGCACGAAATCATCACCAAGAGGTGAACTACTACTTGAAACTCCTTCTGCTTTAGCTCCACTTTCACAAGTGGTACCTACAAATGCTACCCCTCCACCAGCCGTGCCAAAAACATGCCCGATGTCATAATTATTATTCCCTATATTATCGTCAATATCATCTTGTACCTCATCGAGCATAGTGCGTGTATTGTTATTTGTATAAGGGTCAGTAGCCGCATTTGTGTAAATAATAGCATCATTATTGGCAACAATTTGCATAAAAACAGCCAGGTCTCTCATATAGATGGCATTTACTCTGTTCATGGTCGTCGTCTGTGCCGCAAGGGCATTTTCAATACTGTCAGTATCATCATTATCATCATCCTGATAAAAACCGGTATATTCACCTGTTGCTGCTATGGCAATTCTGTAAGTTCTTCTTGTGCAGTCTCCTAAAAGTGGTTGTGACTTTAGGCTTTTATGGTGATCGTGATTCGGGTCATCTACGACACCACATTTAAAATCCTCCGGTATGGTAGAGCGAGCGTCTTTTCTCTTATATACCATGTAGTGTCCTTTTTTATCAAATGAATAAGGGTCGATATAAACCGTACCAAATTTTTGGGTAAAAATCATCGCATGAAAGCCCTTGGGCGTGAGGTCAAAGCGGGCTGTATTCGTAGGGTTGTCAATATCGTAACCGGCGTAGGTTTGTATTTCGGGGTATCTGGCTGCGAGTTCGGATGCCATGACGGGCGAATTGACGATTTCAAAAACCTTCATCGTACCATCGGGCATTGGCATAGAGAAATAAGTGGGATTAAGCCGAGCTGCTGCTGTTTCTTCCAATGGGGCAGCCGCCAATACCTGTTTCAGGTCGTCTTCATCTAAGGCGTAGGTTTTAAATTTTTCGGGGGTGATATAACGAGTACCTTTCTGTATTTTGGATTCCTCAATGTCTTTCCATAATGATTGAGCATGCGTGTTTTCCATAAAGGCGCAAGTCAATAAAATCAATAGAACGATTTTTAAATACTTCATGATTAATAAATTTATTAGTGGTTAATGAAAATAGTTTAAATTAAATATAAAATTATATTATTTATTAAAATGTGATTATATATAAGTTTTTAATCCATAAGAAAATACACTTATTTCGGTTGAAACCATTTTTTATATGAATGCAACATTCAAAAAAATAGTAATAGTAAAAGAGAAAGAATTATTCCTTAATCGGATTTTGGTCTATTTGAATTTAGCGTGGATAGCATCAATTATTAAGTTTTTTAAAAACATAAAGACTCGTCATAAAAACGAGCGCGATAAATTTTAAACCTTTCATTATAATGAATGTTATATATAGCCTGATTGACGGTAGCCACAAAATTAGTCAGGACATCACCAATAGAATATTTAAAACTGCACTTCTTACATTCAAACCAATTCAATTGCTTTTAAATTGGAAGCACCCTTAGCGTTGTTGTTGCAATATTAGAGGGCTTTTGGTACACAAGCAAAGACGATATTTGAGTATTTCGGAGTCCATGCAAGGCATTTTTCTTGTTCACAAACCAACTCATTTTAAAAAATACATTTTTTACAACCCTGATAATCAGTATTTTATTTTCTTAAAACAAAGAAAAGACAAACATTATCCATTTTAGGTTCAATTATAATAGATTTTTTATCAATATTTTATTTCGCACCTCATGCAGCTATATCAACTCATCCAATCAATGACCAAATCTGAAAGACGCTATTTCAAATCATACACTAAATCAGGTGTCGGTGGGCAGCAAGCCAAATATTTATCCTTATTTGATGTATTGTGTAAAGCAAAATCTTATGATGAGAAAAAGATTGCCGAAAAAGGATTTACGTATGATGATAAAAATTTATTAATGGAAAAAGTTTTGGAGGCTTTGCATGTTTTTCAGACCCGAAGGTCGGTGGATGCAGAGATCCTAATGCTATTGAGCCAAGTGTCTATTTTGTATGAAAAAAATATCAGGGATGAAATGGATAAACGCCTTCAAAAAGCTAAAAAACTGGCATCTGAAAACGAGCGATTACATCTATTGTTGCGAGTGATACGAATGCAGATAGAATTGGGGGGTGATATTCGTTTTATTGAACCATCACTTGACGAGGAGCTATTGGAAGTAAAAGAAAAACTATCCCGACAAATTGATTATGAATATAGTTATTTTCAAGCACATAGAGTATTGGAGGAAGACCCCTCATTCTTAAAACCAGAAAGTCGTGAACGTATCCGGCAACTTGCCTCTCCGCCCCATCTTCCTGATTTATCTGATGCTTCCAGTGTTGTTGGCAAATTCTATTATCATATCATCAAATCAGATTGTAGTTTTATCTTTGATGAAAAGGAAAAAAACATATTTCACATGCAAAAGATAGTACAACTGATTAATGAAAATAAGTTCGTATTCACCATACTTCCGGATACAATAACTAGAATATACTTCTATTGTATCATATTTTTAGAAAAAGCTAATCAACCTTTTCAGAAAGATTTGGATATCCTCAAAGCCATCGAAAATATACCTACAAATTCTCATCGTACGCTTTATGTTAGTTATGGTCTGGCTTTGGAATACTGTACCATTAAACTTGATAAGTTATGCGGTCAATCCCTTATTAGTAAAATTGATAGCGAGAAAGACTTTTTAAAAAATAACTTCGGTCGGACATTTGTGTGGATTTCTTGTCGAACTATGATGTTTTATGGAACATTTGGTGAATGGAAAAAAGCTCAGGTATGGCTCAATATAATTTTATCAGATAAAAGTTCGGGACCTCGAAGTTATGAGAAATTTAAAGCACGATTCTATTCATTGATTATTTACTACGAATTGGAAATTGGTGATTTCAAAACACATATACAGTCCGTACAAAAATACTTGCAAAGAAATAATCACTACAAAGAAATAGCGAAAAAAATCATTCAAATCATGTATGATATATCTGCAACTATTCAAGATAAAGAAAAGCCGGTACTTTGGAAAAAACTATATCGACTTCTCCAAGATGAATCCCTCCTTGTGAATGAATTCTACATCCCTATCCCCCAACTCAAACAATGGTGCAAAAGTAAAATCGAAGGTATCACGATAGTCGAAGCCATTCGCAGAGAACAAGCGGAGGTGGTTGAAATATAAAGTCCGAACATGAGTTGTAAGAGCTTAGTGAAAGAAACAAAATAACTTCTTTCACTTATGTATTTCTATACTGAACTATTTCCTAACCCAAAACGTTATTCCCAAACATGACAACATTCCATCAACATATCACCACGCCCACCCATATTATGCGCCTTTGCGGTGCATAATCTCTCCTTTATTTGTCCAAAATGTAAAAAAAATCATTTTTTTAAATATCTATATTTTCTAATATGGACTCATAAAACGAGAAAATTCAACAAACATGAAACTAATAAACACTTACTTCCGATTCCTACTCGCGGCGATGCTATGCCTTGCTGCCCTCACAACTACAAGCGCGCAGTGTCCTGCGGGAACCATCACAATCACCTCATAGGCAGGGGTGGATAACTTCTGTATCATCTACCCGGGCTGTACGATGATACCCGGCTTTCTCTTTATTCAAAATTCACAAGATATCACCAACCTCAATGGCTTAGGTTGCCTTACCTCCATTGATGGACTTTTGATAGGATGCAACGGCGTGTTGAGTGATTTGACGGGCTTAGAGAACCTCACCTTCGTCGGAGGAAATTTGTTTATTGGAGACAACGCTATGTTGAGTGATTTGACGGGTTTAGATAATCTCACCTCTGTCGGAGAAAATTTGATTATCCAAGACAATCCTATGTTGAGTGATTGTTGCGTATTATGTCCTTTATTAACGGAGGATAATATGGATGATAGTGTGATTGGAGGTAGTATTGATATCAACAGCAATCTCAATGGTTGTAATAGCGAAGCAGAGGTTGAAGTTTGTACACTCTGTGGTGCGACTCCCGAAAATATTCCGACCGTACAAGAGTGGGGCTTAATCATACTCGGCTTATCGATGTTAATCATAGCAGTAGTCGGCATCCGTCAGAGAACAGAAGAAAAAACGTATAGTTAAAATGGCTCTACGGTGAAAAGTATGGGTAAGCGTAAAGTCCGGCTATCAAAGCTATAAGGTTTTCGGAAACCTTATAGCTTTTAGGTCAATTCCGAAGTTAAATATGAAAGAGAATTTAACCGACCCACACTTTTTACCG
>CALIZI010000015.1 GCA_938028705.1 uncultured Saprospiraceae bacterium
ATCCCATTCAATATTTTTAGGATAATCGGGAAAATCCCTAAATGTTCTACCTTCGCTATTGTTTTTGTTGTATCTTCCATATTATTTTTCGGCATAAGATACAATCTTTTTTCTCTTCATTTTTTAACCGAAAGGGAAGAAATAATTTATGAGTTCTTCAATTATGGTTGGATGTTCTTCAAAATTAAAATCAATAACGCTTAATGGAGATTTTGTTTTTGGGAAGATATCCATATTTGAAAAATATGTTAATTCCCAAATAGAAGGACGAAGAAGAATTGAAACTTTTTTTTCTATGTTATTTCGTATTTCTTCCATTTCAGAACTAAAAATAAATTTTAGTTGGAGTAAATTATAACTTAAGAAAAAAATCAAAGCTTCTGATTTCTTGATTTCATCAATTGAGTCTTTAGATAAAGATTCATCAATAGAAATTAAAGCAAAAGAAATATCTGAAATTGAAGGCTTAGAATAAAATAACTCTTTCATTTTAACAACAAACTTAGCAACCTCAACAGAGTCTTCACTTTGGTAAACCAACGAAATTTTTGTGTCCATATTAGTCTAAATTTGGTATTGTATAATCAAAAGCTTCTATTAATTCTCCTTTAAATTTCTTTTTGTCAAAAACTGCAGAAGGATCATCTGTCATTTTAGCACTACTGTTACCAAGTGGCATTCTCTTTATCAACGGAATTTTTCCAATAATACTATTTTCACTAAATATTCTATCTTTAAAACTTCCTCCCCAATAAACTTCACCCTGGAATGCCCATTTTTCTATATTATTTCTAGACTTACCATAAAATATCAGTTCTGTATTGGCAGGAGAATACCAAACATCTGCCTGAACTTCTTCATAATGATTTATTATTGGTATTCCATCAACATTTTTATATTTTCCCGGCAAATGGTAGGTAGAGTGACCACCCGGAGTAACGAAAAAAATAGATTTTTTCCCTCCTTCATATTTTACAATACTTTCATCATAATCCTTTTCCATAAATTGAAGATGCATATAAGCTCTTGTTTTTATTGGTATTAACTCCTTATTGTTTCTTTCAAAATATATTGCATACATAGCACCGTCACCTCGGTGGTAATTATTCCAATAGTTTCCTTCAAAAGCCAATGTGTATATTATTTTCACATAATCGGAATCTTTAATAAAATTAACATATACCGGAATTGTTTCTGGAAATTCTACTAATCTTCTTTCCTTAAACCAATTTTTTGGTTTCGTGGATAAACTTGAGTAATAAATATTAAGTTTCTCTTTGTTTGATTTTTCTACAATGGTTTTATCAAATAGCTCAAATGGCGACTTTAAATTATTACTAATAAATAATATAGAATCATTTAATTCAATTTTCTGAACAATTTTTCTTTTGTGTTCTAATATAATATTTGGTAATTCGTCAAATCTTAACGGAAAAAAAACTTCTGATGAATCAAAGACAACTATTGGTTTGTACATTTCCGAAAGTTCCTCCAAGTATTGATTGTCAAAATTTTCAATTCTATTGATTAATTTACCTTTAAAATCCAAGCTATCAAAAGACCAAAGGATCATTAAAATAAAAAAAAGTAAAAAAAAGTAAATCGGCTTGACTATTAATATTTTCATATGTAAAGTTAATTAATAATTTAAAAAAACTACTCCAATAGCAACTAATGTAAGTAAACCAAAAACAGCCAAAGTTCCAAAAATAATTTCAGGCATTGTTAAAGGGATTACTTTTAGATTGTCAATAAATTTCTCTTGTTCTTCAGCTCGAGTGAGCTTATTTTTGATATCCTTTGAGTTGACATTCTCTATACTTAAATATGATTGCTGTAGTTTTTGCACAATGTTTTTGACAGCTCCATAGGACTTACTTTTTATTTCTGACAATTTATCTGACAAGTTGAGTATTGGCTTAACACATATTTGCCAAAATAAAGACAGGACAACAAATGTAGTAATGAAGTTTCCTAAAGAAAAATCACCTTTTTGTCTAATTTGTATTATTAATACTGGAAATGCCAAAATTGATAGTACTACGATGTTCCAAAAAATAGATTTACCAATAATTCTCAAGCCAAACATTTGATCTCTATGTAGTATGTTGAATTCTTTTATCATTTCTATATGTCGTGTAATATAATTTAACAAAAACATATAATATAATACAGAAATGATAAGTGGAAATAATATAACATAGTAAAATACTGTTGGAATAATCAATGTGAGAAAAGGAGAAATTTCTTTTTGCCAATGAACTTTTTTAGATATGTTCATCACGTAATCGTAGTTTTGGTAAATATACACCGTTGAGAGAATGAATACCACAATTATCCAAATAAAAAATATGTTTTCTACTTTGCTAAATATTTGTGTGTGTAAATTTTTTGAAAATTCCTCTAAATTTTTTATTGCTTTATACAAAGTGATAGATGCAATAATTGAAAATATGGCTAACCAATGTCCAATATTATCCCTTATCCAAGGGATAAATTTTTCAGATTCTTGCGGTGTAATAAAATACCAATTAAATTCGATGAGCCTTAGAAATAAACGTGAATCTTCTTCGGATTCGCTGCCTACATGAAAAATAAAAGAATCTAGTGAACCTAGGAACAACCAAAATAAAATATAAAAACTAGATAGGATTATATTCTTTCTAGAAGAAAGAAAAAATTTTATTACCCTATTTTTTAATGTTAAAATTTTAGATTTCAATGTCTAAAAGAAATTATTTTAAGTAAAATAAAAAGCGATAGTGTTCGACTAAAGTATGGCATAAGCCACTAATTATCATAAAATTTTTCGTCTGACGGCTGTTCCGTACTTTACTCGAACACTATCTAAAAAGCTAATTCAAACTAATGTTATCAAACCATGTTGTACAGTTTGAATCAGAATTATCGGTATCAACCATAAATGCAACTCCGGATATGTTGGAGGGAGGTTCGCCAAAAGCATCTTCAAAATCATTGTAAAGATTTCTATTTTCTTTGAACCAAGTATTTATTTTAGACCTGTTGTTTTTAAGTACAATAATTTTAATGTTTTCTGAATAGGGGCTATTGAATTTTTCATATTGGGATAGATTTGCTCCCCAAACATAGCAAATAGCCTTCAAGTTCGGATCAAAAAATGAAGTTGAATTATTAAAAATAACGTACATCCTTCCAACATAATCATCGCCAAATTTACTTTTTTGATTTATGTCTTTTAGGATAGTATTAGTTCTCCAATACCAAGAAAGCTTTGTTGATTTTTGAGTTTTAATATTCAAATCGCGCCAATATCCAGTTGCAGAATCATTACTTACGACTTTTAATATATTATTATCATCGTATCTTTTGATAGTCGAAGTATTCTCTTCCAACGTAAAAGAATATTTTTCCCAATTTGATTCCCAATTAGTCTGAAATCCTTCGAAGAGACTATAAGTATTTTGTCCATTCAAATTAAGAGAATTAGTCAATAATAAAAAGGAAAAGAAAACGTAAAGAGGCATAATTTTAAACATAACTATTTTTTTTATAAGTTAAAATATGAAGATTTAATAATGGATTTTAAAATGAAAAATACTACTTAAAAAAGTGATAGGCTATTACCAGTAGTTTATTATTAGTTTCTTTTCTGAAAGCTTGTTCCTTCAGAGTTATACATAGTCTCTACAAATATAGGTGAAATCTGCACCCTATTCTACTAAACAAATCACTTTTTACATGAAATCTTACATCAAGGAATTTAAATTCGAAAAGCCTGTTTCTTTAAAGTTACACATCGCCTCTGCAAATATAGGAGAAAAGTGAGTATTATACTGCAAAAACCAACCATTTTTTATGCAAAATCTTACAAAGCTCTATTTTTAGTGAATATCAAGAAGCCAAAACCCGAAAAGCCAGTCCCTTCAAAGTTACACATCGTCTCTGTAAATATAGGATAAAAGGGTTATTTTTCAAAGCTGTGGGGGTGTTTTGTGTGGTATGAGAGTGCTTAGGTACTGATAAGTGTAGCCTTAATAACGTAAGAATTTACCACACTGCCCTCATGGAGTATTTCAAATCGCATGGTTCCGGGAGAAGGAATCGTAAAGCCGTTTATGGTGTGTATAGAGCGAGTCCGAAGTTGTCCTTGAAAGTTTACCCGAAATTTTTGACTATCAATAATCGAACTTTTATTATGAGAAATGGTCAAGGTACAATCTATTTCGTTGTCGTCACTTTCCTCTCTGTCGAGAATGACAATTAAATCAATAGACGGAAAAAATATAGGAAAACTGACCCCAACGGAATCTTCGATTAATGAGTATGCAGTGATATTATTTTTGTTGGTATCATGGATAATATCTTTGGCACAAAACATAAGTCTTGAAGAAATCATAGTAGTGGATTGAAAGAAAGTTTAGCGTAGAGACATCGTTTTTATTAGTGTGCTCCGGAGTGTCTCATGTTTATGGTGTGTTGGTTGGTAGAGACAAAGGACGATAAATGTAAATTGATTATTTCCTTGAACCAGCGAATCTTGGGGTCATGGTAAACAGTGCGAAGAAAATGGAGTGAGGTCTTATCATTTTTGAAAGTCAAGGCAATCATATAGCTGTATGCTTCTACAAACTCCGTCCTTGATAATTCATGCCTTGTCATTAGTGCTTCAAGTTCTGATATAATTTCTTCTGATGACAAACGCTGGGAGATGTATGATACATTTTTGTCAGTCCTTAAATTTTTATATACATAATAAGGTGTATTGGCATATAGCAATACCTTTTCAGCACTTTTTAAATCAAACTCTGTTAGCTTTGTGTTAGCCATTTCTATAATATTTTTTTGTCGTGTTGGGGTAAGGGCATTCGTGTATTAAATGAATGAACTCGGGCATAGTTCCCCATTTACTGATAATTCTCGGAGTCCTAATTCCGAAGTTATCATTGACATCAATTACTATTCCCGAATGAGTAATATCTCCATTTTCCTCAATATAAAGAACAATATCACCCGCTAAAATGTTCGGCAAAGTAATTTCTTTATACTCATCATCTGTGAGAATCTTCTTAACCTCTTCTGTTTTAAAAATACCCGTTCTTCTAGTTGCAAAAGTTAATCCATGACAATTGTAAAGAGGATTAGCTTCGGCTCTTTTTTCATCTGTTAGATATTTTTTGCTATTATCTTCAATTTCTTTGAGTTGTCCCGGAGTATATACGGTGTAGACTTGTTCGTTGTCTATGTCATTACCTTTTCTAGTTTGCAAGGCTATTTTCGTAGTTTTTTCAATTAGCATAAAATGTTCAATCTTGCCTCATATTTTAAGTGTATCGTCCATGCAAATATAGGATAAAAGGGTTATTTTTCAAAGATGTGGGGGTATTTTGTGTCAGGAGTTATTATTCTTAATTGCTTCGACTTCTTCTATGGTAAGCCCTGATATTTGTGCGCTTGTTTCTACACTCATTCCGTTGTCGAGACACCTTTTGGCGACTTCGTATTTTTCTTTTTTCACTTCTTCTTTTACGGCTTTATTCACTGCAAAACTCACTTCCCCTTTTGCGTCCTGTTCGCGCATACCTGCGTATATGTAGGCATCGTATTCTTCTTTGGTCCAGTTGTGTCGCTCGGCGGCTTCGTAGGCAGATTTGAGTCCTTCATCGTCGGTATTGTCGGGGATAAATTGTAGTTCGTGTGCGCTTTTGATGAAGTAAGTCCACTTGTCCACAATCGTTTCTAATTCGGTGGCTGTTTTGTTGAATTTTTTGAGTTCGATAAATCTGAATTTTAAATCATTTAAAGTACATTCGCCCGTTTCTTGGTCGGTGATGAGGTGTTTGGAGAAGTAGTTTTTATTTGGAAAAAAATTAAAATCCAAAATACCGATGAAATAGACAGGTTTCAATTTTGGGTATTGGTCGCCGATGTTGATTTGTGCTGAATAATCTTTGCAGATGTAATATTGTATTCTTTTTCCAAACCCGTCTTTTTCAGCGACTTGCATTTCGATAATAAAAGACCTGCCCATCAGGTCTTTCGCCCGGACATCAATGATAGAGGCTTTCTCTCCTCTGATACGAGGTAGTTGGAATGGATTGACGAGGGTGACATCCACTATTTTAGCCTTGCCTTCCAAATTCAATACAGCATTGAGAAAGGAAATGAGGATGACTTTTTTATTTTCATCGCCAAATATCTTTCTAAATGCCACATCGTTTTTGACATTGACAAATTTTATTTCAGGCATAGCTGTGAATTTTTACCAAAATTAGTCATTTTCCAAGATTAATTCAAGAAAAACATATCCGAAAAGCCAGTTCCTTCAAAGTTACACATCGTCTCTGCAAATATAGGATAAAAGGGTTATTTTTCAAAGCTGTGGGTGTATATTGGTGGGTTATTTATTTTCGTCTAATCTGCGTTTTAGTTCTTCGATTAGTTTGTCTTTTTCATCAATTATTTTATCTTTTTGTTCTATGGTTTTATCTTTTTTTTCAAGTGCTTTATCTTTTTCTTGGATTGCTTTATTTTTACTTGCCATTAAAGCGTTGACACTTCGCCATGCTTCTTCCTCTACGGCGATTTGTTTGCGGGTTTCGGCATCTGCACCGGTTTTGTATAACAAATCCGCCATTAATTTTACTTCTGCCAAATCGACCTCATAATTATAGTCCTTCAATATCTCGTCGTCTCCTATGAAGTTGCGTTGCTCAAAAATGCTCAGTAATTTATCTAATTTTGATTGATAACGTTGTCCTATTTTCTTTACTTGAACAATGTAACTATCATGTGTCAAAGATTCTATAAACTTATTTTTTTTATCGACTATCTTATTGTCTATCAAGTCTTTATATTGGCGTTCTACATGGAAGCAAGCACTATCTATTTCCGGTAATTTAAATCCTAAAATGTAAATGGTTGTTATTGGCAAGATGAGTTCTTCGCCATTCAGGTTATCTTTCTTTTTGTATTGTTCGGCGAGGTAATTTCTGAACCGCATCAGGTCTATTTCTTCATACGCCTTTTGTATTTCGATGAGTATTTTTCGTTCTTCTCCTGTGTCTGTTTCTATGATAGCGATAAAATCTAATCGAAATATTCTCAATCCGGCTAATTCGTTTTCATAAGTAAATTCCTGCGGTCTTACCTGAATCGTTTTTACTTTTTGATTCAATAATGTGCCTATCAGGAATTTCGCTACGCGCTCATTTTCCATTAAGCGTTTGAAAACTACATCGTATATTGGATTAGCGATTATCATATTACTACAAAGATAGCATTTTTAGTTCTTAAAATCTACCCCAGAAGTCAGTCCCTTCAATTTACACATCGTCTCTGCAAATATAGGAGAAAAGAGTTATTTTTCAAAGATGCGGGGGCTTTTGGGTTTTGGTTTAGAGGGAAAAGCGCATGTTATCCTTCTATCTCACGGATTATCTGTTCGACTTCTTCGACGGTCAGTTCTGTCACCTCTGCGATGTCTTCTACGGACATGCCTTTTGCGCTCAATTTACGGATGATTTTTATAGTCTTCCTTTTCACCGCCAGACTAATTCCTCCCCGATAATCCTGTTGGCGCATACCTGCGTATATGTATTCGTCGTATTCTTCTTCTGTCCAGTTATGTCGCTCGGCGGCTTCGTAAGCGGCTTTTAGTCCCTCATCGTCAGTATTGTCGGGTATGAATTGTAATTTATGTGCTGTTTTGATGAAGTAAGTCCATTTGTCCACAATCGTCTCTAATTCGCTTGGTGTTTTGTTGAATTTTTTTAATTCGATAAATCTGAATTTTAAATCCTCTAAGGTGCATTGATGCGTTTCTTCATCCATGATGAGATGTTTGGAGAAGTAGTTTTTATTTGGGAAAAAAACGAAATCCAAAATACCAATGAAATATACGGGTTTCAATTTCGGATATTGGTCACCAATGTTGATTTGTGCGGCGTAGTCCTTACAGGCATAATATTGTATTCTTTTTCCAAACCCCTCTCTTTCAGCTACTTGCATTTCGATGATAAAAGACCTATCCATAAGGTCTTTCGCCCGAACATCAATGATAGAAGCTTTCTCTCCTCTGATACGAGGTAATTGGAATGGATTGACGAGGGTGACATCCATTATTTTAGCCTTGCCTTCCAAATTCAATACAGCATTGAGAAAGGAAATGAGGATGACTTTTTTATTTTCATCACCAAATATCTTTCTAAATGCCACATCGTTTTTGACATTGACAAATTTTATTTCAGGCATAGCTGTGAATTTTTACCAAAATTAGTCATTTTTCAAGATTAATTCAAGAAAAACATATCCGAAAAGCCAGTCCCTTCAATTTACACATCGTCTCTGCAAATATAAGAGAAAAGCGTTATTTTTCAACCTTATTCCACAAAAAAAACATAGCCTTTTGCAGCAAATTCCCGTTGCGATATTTACACATTATATATTTATTCACTCTAATCCTGCCACAGTTTTTAGTAAAATGTGCATATTGCTGATAAGGTTGTTGACTTCGGATTCATCAGTAGCTATCTTTCTGGCGTTGTGCATATAATCGTTTCTCAAATCAACAATTTCCGTTTGATAAAGTCGTCTTTGATTTTCTGTAATCGTACCGACATCATTATTATTGTGGTCTCTGAGTCTGTACAGGTATTGACCTAATGAATGGGCATTATCAAGTATGCTGTGGTGTGTCAGGAAAACCTTTAGAGAAGTATCTAATGCTCTGGTGGTGTGTACAATTTTCAGTAAATTTTTCTTTCCTTGCTTTTTCAATTTATGGTCTGAAATGACCTCATTGAGTTCGGATTTTATTTTAGAAAAATTATTATCGTCTGCAATGCTTGTGGCTTCTAAAATGGTGGTGATTGTTTGGATTTCGGCTTTTATATTTTTCATTTGGCTTCCATGTCATTTAGGTCGTCTAAAACTATATTTTTGTACTTTAAAAACAGACAAGAATACAATCAAAACAGAGAAATTTATTATCATAAAATAACATATTAACACTCAGCCTCATAGCTTTTACATAAAAAATAAAACACCCAAAAGCAAGCGTCATTCCGCACCACGATGCGGAATCTTTAGCCGTCAGAGACCAATTTTGGATAGAAGTTCTTGCTTAGTATCTTGCAAAGGGCAACATCCCGATAGCTATCGTGGACGCATCAAGTGCGGAATGACCGTTATTCTTGGTGTTTTTTGGTGGATTCTATTTTTATGAAAAAGCCGCCCACCCTTCTTATACTTTCCTCTATTTATCGTACTTTTGTAATTCATTCATTAACTGGACTTTGGACATTGGGTAACTGAAAAATTAGGAAATTAGGCTAACAAAGATATAATTCGCTGTTTATCAGTAAAATAAAAATTGCAATAAAAATAATTCAAGGTAAAATGCAAATCAACATAAGTTGTTGATAATGTTCCGATAGTTATCGGGATTACCTAATTACCTAATGTCCAAAGTCCATTCATTAATATTTCCAATATGAAAAAAGTTTTACTTACTATTTCTTCTGTATTCCTCGCTATGGGCTTAATGGCACAATGTAGCGACTTATTCATTTCCGAATACCTGGAAGGCTCCAACAATAACAAAGCCTTAGAGATTTATAACCCGACTGCCAATGCCGTTAATTTGAGCGGCTACGCTATCGGGCGATTCAGCAATGGCGCAACCAATCCATCTTCCGACCCTGTCGTATTGCCGAATGTCATGTTGGCACCCTACGATGTGTATGTCATAGTGCTTCACCGCCTGCAAGAGGACGGTACAGGCTTCGACCTGCCGGCATGGAATGGCTATAATGTCTTTGAAACACGCATTGATTCGCTGACCAATGAAGTCATCCAAGACGGCTGTACCGGCGAAGACCGGCTGTTCGTTCAATACGTTGACGATAATAGCGATGACGCATTTGAATACAGCAGCACCTACAATCCCACTTACGACCTCCAAGCCAAAGCCGACACCTTCGCCTGCCCCGATTATAATGCCAACAACGGTATGAGCTACAACGGCAATGATGCCGTATTCCTGATTTCCGGTGCTACGGTCAATGCTAATGGTAGCAACATCCTTGATGTCGTAGGTGTCATCGGCGAAGACCCACAAAATACTATCGGTCAGCCCGCATGGACAGATGCCAATGGCAGATGGCTGACCCGCGACATTACGCTCGTGCGTCGTGCAGGTATCAAAGGAGGTTCGGGTGCAGTCATCGCCATATATGGAGATACCATAGCATACAACGAATGGGATTATAACTGCAATAATGACTTCACACATCTTGGTTCTCATGCCTGCAGTTGCGACCCCAATTTTGTAGGTGTACAGGAGGTCGTCAACGAAATTCCGGTCAGTATTCAACCCAATCCGACAGCAGATTGGTTGCTCGTTAATGCCGCTCAGAATATCCAACAACTTGAAGTCTATGATTTGGCTGGCAGACAAGTCTTATCAAAAAATTATATCGGCTTCAACAACAACATTCAACTGACGGTCAATGATTTGAACAGTGGCATGTATATCCTCAATGTCATTTTTGATGACCGCCACAGAACTGTTGAGAAATTTATTGTTAAGTAGTTTATTGAGTTTATAAAGTTGATTAGTTTATCTTGACAATGTCATGTTTTAAAAATAAAAGTATGTTTGTGTTTAACATGAGATATTCTTTCCGAATTTGGGCTAAAACTCGTCAGACATTTAAATATTGCCGGAAAAATATGACATCATCGGTGAATTTTGAAAATGTCAGACGAGTTTTAGCCCAAATTCAAGAGCAAAATGCAAACTACATTAAATAAAAATCGAACATGACATTGTCAAGTTATTGAGTGGAAAATTATTAATATAATATTATATTTTTTAATTTATTTTAATGTAAATATTTTTTTAATAAATAAAATATTATATTTTTAATTTTTATTAAAAAAGCAGTTGATACTTTTTACTTCATTTTATTGAACTTTTGTATTATAATTTTAAATAATATTTAAATAATTATTTTTAAAATTTATAATTATTTTAAAATCAAAATCTGAATAATATTAAAATAATTATAATGGAAAAGTTTAGGTTTTAAAATGAAAAATAATATTCAGCACTCCGTTTACTAAACTTCAAAGAGTTTAGTAAACGTACATAAGGCACTAATTTTTTAGGTCATTACAAATTTTGATGACATACTTCCATTTACTAAACTCGAAAAGTTTAGTAAATGGAAGCATATTATTTTACCCGCTCTATTTACCTAATAAACTTTATAAACCCTATAAGCTAATATTAGCCAACCAAATTATGTATAAAAACACATATATTTTTATCACCTTCGCCTTTCTTTCCCTGAATCTTCATGCCCAAACCTACACCCTAAGCGGAAAAGTGACCGATAGTGACTTACTCGAATCGTTAATCGGAGCAAGTGTAATCGTGGGTGATAAAGGTGTTGTTACTGATTTTAATGGCGATTACAGTATGGAGTTGCCCAATGGTACACACCAAATTACGTACTCCTATATTGGTTACGATGACCGCATAGAAACGGTGACGATTAATGGTGCGCCTGTTCGTAAAGACATTAAAATGGGCGAGTCGTCGGAGCTATTGAATGAGGTCGTGGTGACGGCAGATATTGCGATTGAACGCCGTACTCCGGTGGCATTTTCCAATATCCCGACCCTCAAAATACAAGAAGAACTCGCTGCACAGGATATACCGATGTTACTTAATTCTACGCCCGGTGCTTATGCTACTCAAAGCGGTGGCGGTGACGGCGATGCGCGTGTGACGATACGTGGTTTTAATCAGCGAAATGTAGCCGTCATGCTCGATGGCATTCCGGTCAATGATATGGAAAACGGTTGGGTCTATTGGTCCAATTGGTTTGGTTTGGATATGGTCACAAAGACCATGCAGGTGCAGCGTGGATTGGGTGCTTCCAAACTCGCCATTCCTTCGGTTGGTGGTACGATTAATATTTTGACCAAAGGTATAGAATCCCGTCGCGGCGGGCGTTTGCGACAAACCGTAGGCAACAACGGCTTTCTCCAAACCAACTTTGGCTATACCACCGGAAGGCTCGATAATGGCTGGGGTGCCTCGATAGCTGCCGCTTACAAACAAGGCAATGGCTGGGTAGATGGCAACTACACGAAAGGTTATTTTTATTATTTAAGAATTGATAAAGAAATCGGTAATCACCTCTTTAGTTTGTCCGGTTTTGGTGCGCCGCAGGAGCATGGTCAACGCTCTTTTAGGTCGCGTGTGCAGGATTTTGATATTGATTATGCAAAAGACGCAGGTGTGCCTGCCGAGATTGCCGAAACTGGTGGAAATTTTGGTTTGAGATGGAATCAACATATTAATGATTTGGACCGCTGGACATCCATTGACGGCGACACGACCCGTGCGAATATCCAATCATTGAATACCCGTAAAAATTATTATCACAAACCACAATTCAGCTTTCGTCATTCGTGGTCGCCGCATGAGCGAACTTCTTTGTCCAATGTTTTTTATGTCTCTATTGGCAATGGTGGTGGTACGGGCGTTACGGGCGTTGCGTCTTTAGCTACGGGCGTTCCCGACCTGCAAACGACTTATAATAACAACTCTAGCGTCAGTATTTTTACGGGCGGCGACAAAATTTCGTCCGGTATTTTACGTGCCAGTGTCAATAATCATTTTTGGTTTGGCGGACTTTCGACCTTCAATCAAAGCCTTAGTGAAACGCTGCGATTCTCCGGCGGACTCGACCTTCGCTATTATACCGGCGAACATTATCGCACCGTTTACGACCTCTTGGGCGGCGATTATTTCCGCAGTCAGCGCAATGCCCGTATCAATCAGGGCAGGTCTCAACTCATAGAAGGAGACCGTTATTTTTACAACTACGACGGCTATGTGGCATGGGGCGGATTATTCGGATTATTGGAATACACAAAAGACGATTTATCGGCATTCGTGAATCTTTCTTTTGCAGAAACAGGATATAGTTTGGATGATTATATGTTTGATAAACAATTAGGTATTGATAACGAAAATTTTTATATTTCTTATGCCAATCCTGTCACGTATAATGGTACACTATACACCGTTGATCATCCAAATCCTGATGATGTAGCCGATGCTTTAGCGCAAAATCTGGCGATAGATTCGACCTCTGCACAAGACCAAAGAATTGACTGGCAGTGGAAACCAAGTTTTACTTTCAAAACCGGAGTGGGTTATAATATCAACCAAAAACACCGCGTTTTTATGAACACAGGCTACCTCTCTCGTGCGCCGCGTTTCAATAATGTTATCAACAGCAGCTATGGGCAAGATGTCGTCAATTCGGTGACGGGTTTTAATTCGACATTAGGTAAATATTTTATTGCACAAAGCACCAAAAACGAAATTATTACGGCTGTCGAAGGTGGATATAGTTTTAAAAGTGAGCGATTTTCTACGAATGTCAACGGCTATCTCACCAATTGGAATAACAAACCGCTTGACCGTCTGCCTGTTGTTTTGACCGACCCTTCCGACCCTGATTCCGAACGCATTACGGTTAATGTTAATGGCATTTCGGCAAGACACGCCGGTATAGAAGTCGATTTTGCCTACAAACCCGTCAAGCAACTTACGGTGGAAGGGCTTGCTTCATTTGGCGATTGGATATGGAACTCCGCTGCCGAAACCCTGCTCCCAAATGGCGAAACTTATGCCTTCGATGCCAAAGGCGTACACGTAGGTGATGCTGCACAAACGCAACTCGGTGCAATGCTGCGCTACGAGCCGATTAAGGGTTTATATTTTAAAATAAGAGGCACCTATTTTGGTAAAAATTTCGCCAATTTCAACCCTGAAAACCTGCAAGGCAGCAATGGCGGCAGAGAATCATGGCAGATGCCTGATTATTTTCTGACAGACCTCAACACAGGTTACTCCTTCAAAATCAATGATATAAAAATGAATGTTCGTTTTAATGTATTGAATTTATTAAATGCCAAATACATTGGTGATGCCACGAATAATGACGGCTTCCTCTCCCCTTCTTATTCTGATTTTGATGCAAAATCCGCCTCCGTATTTTTCGGTCAAGGCAGACGCTTTAATACCTCTTTTCAAATATCGTTTTAGTTCATAGTTGTCAGTTCATAGTTCATAGTTCATGGTTGATAGTTGTCAGTTCATAGAACGTGAATAACACACTATCAACCATGAAACTGTGTATGCCTAAAATAAGTTGACCAAAAATTGTCAACTATGAACCATGAACTGATAACCATGAACTGATAACTATGAACTATCAACTATGAACCATGAACCAAAAGTTTTACTCGTCATTTTAGATGGTTGGGGGCATGGCAAACGCTTTGAGGCGAGTGCCATTACTCAAGCCAAGACTCCTTTTGTGGATAGTTTGTATAATGATTATCCAAATACTGAATTGGTGACTTACGGTGAAGAAGTCGGGCTACCCGATGGACAGATGGGCAATTCGGAAGTCGGGCATTTAAATATCGGTGCGGGGCGAGTGGTCTATCAGGAGTTGGCGCGTATCAATAAAGCCATTCGTGAACGCACTTTGCATGAGCATCCACTTCTGATAAATATTTTACAGAAAGCACGTCAGGAAGGCAAGGCTGTTCACCTGATGGGCTTGCTTTCTGATGGCGGCGTACACTCGCACATTACTCACCTCAAAGCCCTTTGCGACATCATTGAAACGCACGGACCCGACAAGTCGTACATACACGCCTTCACCGACGGGCGCGATGTAGCTCCTACGAGTGGCATTGACTATGTGACTGATTTACAAGAATTTTTACATGATAAAAAAACAAAATTGGTGACAGTCATAGGGCGATATTATGCGATGGATAGAGACAATCGTTGGGAACGTATTAAGTTGGCGTATAATTTATTAGTGAAAGGAGTGGGTACGCCTGTGCGCGATTTTGGTGCAGCGATTCGTCAGTCCTACCAAACCAAAGATGCAGACGGCAAATACACCACTGATGAGTTTTTGCCGCCGCTTGTAGGCATTCATTCAACGGGCAAACCTATCGCTACAATTCAAGATGATGATGTATTAATTTGTTTTAATTTTCGGACAGACCGCCCCCGCCAAATCTCGCAGGTACTCACCCAAACCGATATGCCCGAACACGATATGCACCACCTCAAGCTCACTTATCTGACCATGACCCGCTACGATGAGGACTTTAAAAATGTGGGTGTTTTATTTCAAAAAAAGGACATCAAAAATACACTCGGAGAAGTGCTTGCAGATGCCGGACGCACTCAGGTTCGGATTGCTGAAACGGAAAAATATCCGCACGTTACCTTCTTTTTTTCCGGCGGACGCGAAGCGGAGTACGGCGGCGAAAGGCGCATTCTCATCCCTTCGCCAAAGGTAAATACCTACGACCTGCAACCCGAAATGAGTGCCGTCGAAGTCACCGATGCTATCATCGCAGACATCGAACAGCAGCAGCCCGATTTTATTTGTCTCAATTATGCCAATACGGATATGGTTGGACACACCGGCATATTTGAAGCTGCCGTCAAAGCTGCCGAAACCGTCGATACTTGCCTTAAACGCCTGATAGACAGTGCATTGGCGCACGATTATAGTCTTATCGTCATTGCCGACCATGGAAACGCAGACATGATGCTCAATGAGGACGGCACACCACATACCGCACACACCACAAATCCCGTTCCCTGCTTTTTTATTGATAAAAACATAGAGAATATTCAATTAAAAGGTGGTAAATTGGCAGATATTGCGCCTACGGTGCTACACATTATGGGCATTGAGCAACCGGAAGAAATGGACGGAGAATGTCTTATATGAATGTAAAATGTAAAACTGTCATTTCTGTTAAATTTTTTCGAGTTATTAAATGTTCCGAATGAGGTCATTTTTCTTATTGAAATTCAAAATTTTTATAACCTAATTCAAAATATAATTTGGTTTTTAAAATTGTTTTTAA
>CALIZI010000016.1 GCA_938028705.1 uncultured Saprospiraceae bacterium
TTTACTTAAAATTTATCCAAATAATATTTGGTAAATTCATAAAATCGCCTTTTGGCAGCTCGGAAAACTATTTTTTGCTCGAATTTTGGGTCAAAAATTTAATTCAAAAAATAGTTTTTTCAAACTCGTGAATGTAAGATATATTTAATCGCCTCGCTGAAATCAACGGTATTCGCAATCGCATCGCCCACCACGAACCCGTCTGTTTTCTCGCCTCCCAAGCCGTAAAAGATACGACCTACGCCCGACAACGTTACGGTATCATTATGCAATTATTCCAATGGATGAATATTGATAGTGCGGATTTGTTGTATGGGATTGACCATATTACGCGGCGGTGTGGGGAGATTGACGGGTTGTGAGGGTAGGGAATTTTTGGGTTTGGTTTGGGGGGGGGAACTAAACCCGGTAGCTTGATTATTCAATGCTACCGGGAATAAGATGCTTTTGGCTATTTTAAAATTGGAAGATAATTCTGTCTATTCCTTCAACTATTAGGGGCGTATAATGAATATCAGGTTTTAGAGTTAGCTTAGTTGTACCAATGCCTACATTTCCATTGGATATAATCATCATGTTCTTTTCATCTAATAATTTACAGAATAAAAGTGACGTTAGAACGTAGGGTTTAATATTATCGTAAGGACTGAAATTGTGTCTGAATGAATACTCATTGTCTATGAAACCATATAAAGATAATAAATCACTTCTTGTAAATAATTCTTCATCATTTTGTATATTTCCTATACCTGTGTTACATGCTGAAAGGACAACTAAAGAAGTATTTAGACTATCCAAGGTAATAACTTCTGAAGAAAGTAATATGCTATCTTTATCTGAACTTATTAAAGAGGTACCTTTAGTCCATGTTTCATTGGCACCATAGAGTATGAGGGTAGAACGTTGTAAGGGATTGTTGGCGGCATGTAGGCGGTCGTGAGTACCTGTGAGGTCATCATCTTTATAGTGAGGTCTTTCTGAAGGCGGCAGAAACACCCCATGCGTTGCGAAATGAATAATATTTGGAGTATGCTTACCTACAAAATACTGCACCGTATCTTCCAAAATAGTATCTGCGGGAAATAGATTAGTTTTTAGTTTTATCTGTTTACCAACCTTGTCAATCTCTACGACTTCATGTAGTATGTTTTGTGGTTTTCGGATGTTACTGCGGACATTTCGATTTTCGCATTCTAAGACAATACCTTCCTCCTCAGATTTATTATCCGAATCGTATAGAATATGTCCAGCTATCGACAAATCTTTATAAGTGTTTTTTTGTAGTTCTTCTTCGGGTATATTGCTTTCAATTAATTCCGAGTTATCTCTAAATTTTATAGTTGTTACATCTATCCTTGGTAATTCAATATCGTTAATATGGGTTTGTCTATTAATATTTTTTTCTGGTGTATTTAAATATGTAATTTCGTGATTATTATTGTCTTGTATCTTACTATCATCTTCTCTATTGGTTTGGGATATGTCACTATCCTTTACAATAACAATCAAATTAGCCATAGGGTTATCACATATTTGATTGATATTGTGGTCATTATCATTTGTTTCTGTTCCCCCTTCTGAAAGGAGATAAAACCAGTGGTTCTGTATGTCGTTATTTGTATGTACGCCACCATAGTCGGCAGAACCTACACGCATGTAGTAGTCACCGAGATATGTATCTGGCTGTTGGGTGGTCATGGTCGGATCATTGGGGTTTGCCATATTTCGCAAGCCGTTTTTGCCCGGTTTCAGTGTAAAGTCTGCACCGATTATCCAATCATTGCTTACAAGATTGTATCTTTCTATTACTTCTCCGAAAATATCCGAATAAGAATCATTGAGGGCATCGGACTCGCCCTCGTATATCAGGTTGGAAGTGTTGTCAATCAAGCCATGTATGATTTCATGTGCGACAATATCCAGTGAAGTAAAGGAAGTGAAGCTAATACTGTCACCATCTCCATAGAGCATCCATGAACCGTTCCAGTAGGCATTATTGGTTTGGTCACCATAATGCACCCAACTCAATAGTGGTGCATCGTTACAGTCTATACCGAACGTATCAAGTAGATAGTTATAAGTTTCTTCCATTGCCCAGTGTACTTCGGTAGTTACCGCGTCTGCGTCAAAATGATTATCGGAACCAATTTTCATATCTGTTACATCTATCTTTGGTAATTCAACGTCACTAATATCATGATTTTGTTTGTTGATATTTTTTTCTGATGCCTCTAAGTGCTTATTGATTGTAGCATTTCCATTGCTGTCCTGATGCTTGCCATTGATAAATAGTACCTCCTGCCAATCGTAGGCTTCTTGGTGTTCAAATGCCGTAGTCACGTCCAGACGTTTAAAGCCTGTGAAACCAGAAGTCAAACTCCAGTAGATTAGATCGGATTTATTGATTATCCTATCGGAATTAAAGTCACCGGGCAAGACTAAATCTCCACAAACGCCTGCGGCGGTAGTACAAAAATCTTCCCACGGGGCATTAAAATTATTACCTTCTGAGATGAGACTATTAATATTATAAGTTGGGGACAATTCATTACAAAGATTCAATAGATTTTCATCGTAACAACCACTTAACTGATTGTCTCTAAGGTAAAGTTGTCTTAGGTTATTTAAATTACCAATTTTAGGAGGAATACTACCACTTAGTTCATTCGATGATAAATCTAAACAGAGCAAGTTGTTTAAATTACCAATTTCAGGAGGAATATTACCACTTAATTGATTATTGTATAACTTTATCTCCTTGAGGTTAGTTAAATTTCCAATTTCTGGCGGAATACTACCATTTAGTTCATTGGAGTATAGATATATTTCTGCCAAATTAATCAAATTACCAAACTCCGGTGGAATAATACCACTAATGTTATTGTGATTTAAATAAAGAGAAGTTAAGCTGGTCAAGTTTCCTAAATTAGAGGGAATATTTCCTGTCAAAATATTTTTATCTAAAAACAATTTTGCTAATTGTTTTAAATTACCTATTTCACTAGGAATAGTATCGCTTAATTGGTTATCTCCTAAATTTAAAACAGCTAATTCCGATAGATTTTCTATTTCTAAAGGAATAGTACCATTCAATCCATTATTGCTTAAATCTAAACTAATTATACATCCAGATTGATTAACTTCTAACCCATACCAACTATCTAATGGTCGGTTTAAATCCCATGAAATAGTCCAATCTACCCCGTTCGTAGCATTGTAAAGAGCAATTAAACCTAATGAATCTTCATAACGGTTACAGTGAAATTCTGTACCTGTTGATTCCAAATTATTTTCAATACTCATAGCTGTCACATCTATACTTGGTATTTTATCAACATGGTTACTGTGGCTTTTCCTTTGCATGTCAAGGTGATTTGGTTCGACTGAATATAGAGTATCATTAACGGGATTATAAGATAACCCCGCAAGACCTTCTATATTGTCATAATTTTCAGTTAAAACTTGCATATTTAAATAATCCATTGCATTGTCATCATATTCGTCTTGGTATATACTGGGGCTTATATGTTCATTGTTATCATTTTCAAAGCCTTCAAAAGTGATGTCAATGGCTTCTACACAGGCATTATCTCTACTGCCAATTATAATATTAGGGGTAATCGTACAGTCACCACCTATCTTTGTACTGTTGAGGTTGTCATTAAGCCATAATATTCCAGAATATTCTTCTTTAGTGAACTCGAAGCAATTACTTTCGAAAATATCTTGTGGCTCATGCCATTTTACACTAATGACTTCAACATTATAATTAGTATAGTTAATAGGTGGACCATAGTTTTCTTCGGAGTTTATAGATGTAAGGGTCACAGGGCTATCAATAAACGTCCTCCAACATAAATTAGAAACGTTCAGTCCGATAATGATTAAAATAGACGCGGCAATAGCATGTAAAAAGGGTTTTATATAAATATGTCGCGTAGTAGTGTCTGCAGTTAAAGTATCACCAACAGGATAAATCGCAGCCTGTAATTGTTCCTTTCTACCCATCTTAGCTTTTATCATGATAATACTATGTTTTATGCTTTCTATGAAGCCCACTTTTTCTTTGCTAATCTTATCTCTGCGATGATTACCTTGGGGAATCGCAGGTGTCTTTATTTCTTTATCTAAATACACAAGATTGGGTATTTTCTTTTTCTTAAATTCAGCAAAAGATACCCCATACATACATTTAAATTTTTTAGCTAAAAACGCATTTTCCTTGATTTCTTTTTCAAATTTTTTACGTTGTTTTTTACTTAGATTGCCATCAACATACGTCTCTATTCTTAACTCATATTCATTTGTTACATCTTCAACCAGTTGGGTAACATGCAATATTGCTGAACGCTTAGGGAAATCATTTATAGCATCAAGAGCGGCTTTGAATTTGATAAATTCTTCGTTTATATCTTTTGAATTTGAAAGCATATATTCAAATTTTTCTCGCTCGTCATCATCCATGTGATTGTGTGCGTAACACTCGAACTTATCGTACTTGAATTTTTCAAACTCCTTGTATAATTTTTCGGATTCAAGTTCAGATTCAAACCTTGTTTGTTCGTTGTCATTCATGGTAGAATACATGTATGACTCAAATCGATTGCAATTTTTACTCTGATTTTTCATATTGTTATTTTTTTACTGTTACTTTTCGTTCAACAATCCCGAGAATGTCTCGGATTTTCTTAAAACAGCGACGTTGTCGTTGTTTGGACCAATCTTGTTTTCCCATGTGTTCATCAATCTCGGAATGCTTATAGCCTTCTCTTCTCAATTTGAGAAGTTCTATGCAATCGTGATTGTTAAAATTTTTGCGTCTATTTAAATTCCTTTCAAAAATTTCGATTATTTCGTTGTAGAAAAGTTTATAAGTAAGTTCGTCCAAAGTTCTGCCTTTATCAGACATATTTAATAGATAAGTCTCGCTTTCTTCTGAACCGGAAATTGTAGATTTCCTTTTGGAGTTATTTAACATATCTATTGCCTTGTTTCTGCAAATTCCTTTGAAATAAGCGGCAATCTCTATATCCATCTTTTTGGTGGATACTTTCCTTATCAAAGCTTCCATACTATCTTGTACCAAATCCTTAGTATCAGCGCAACTCAAGTTTTTCGACTTAGAATAAGTAGCCAAAAAGTTTAGCCCTTGTTTTGTGAGTTCGCTGCAAGCCCAATTATATTTGGCTTCATCAGACTTTTGATAAGAGAGAAATTCTCTAACCGTAACCTTTTCTATTTTAGGTTTCTCTTTTGGGGGCAAAATTTTCTGAACAATCGTATTGATGTTTAACATAGTAACTTATTAGGTTAAATAGTTTTGAATGTTATTAATACTGTTCTCTTATGTGTGTGGATGTAAGGTCTCAGTTAGTGAATAGTAAAATGTTTACATTTTTTTTTAATTTTTATCTACGGTGATTTTATATATGTATCTGTCTGAATTGATAAAAGGATGTCAATTGATTGAAAAAATATTTACATTTTTATTTTTGTAATTTAAAAAGACTTTTCATTAACACGCTTTTCTATACTATCTGTCTGAATTGATAAAAGGGTATCAGTTGGTTAAAAAAATATTTACATTTTTATTTTTATAATGCAAATCTTGTAATCAGTCTTTATTTATGAATGGTTTATATTCACAAAAAAACTACCATATTTCTGTTTAAACTATATGTGTAAAGAATTAACTGTATTTTACTAAAGTAAAAGTTGTTAATTATCAGTTGTTTATAATGAAGTAAATTATTTCTTATTAGAAAATAATTTGCTATCAGTATGCCTTAAAAATGCTTGAATAGTAAGTGAAGAATAAGAAGGAAATCCAACTTTTTTTGAGTTAAGTGATACCATTATAACCGAAAATACAGATACCATAGTGAATCATTATTAAAATAAAAGGCATTATTCGCCAGAAAAAAATACGTAAAAATGGAAATACAATTGGAGGACTTTAAAAAGGCTGTTCGCAGAATTAAGCTAAATTTGGCACGAAATAAATTGAAGACAGCCGTTAATGAGATGTTGACACTAATACTATCGCTAAAGGACGAAGAACTTGAAACAAGTGCGATTATTATCAGTGCAGTGTTTCACAACATTAAAGATAAAGAGATAATCGGTGTGACTGATTTGAATGATAATACCTCAACTAATAGATTAATCAAGTCTATCATTGGGCTACTCTACATCGCTGAAGATTTAATCAATGAACGATTTAATGAAGAATTGTGTATGGAAGGATTGAGGTTAGATAGCGGATAACAAACTTAGGCGTTTAATTGAATAAGGTTGTGGGGGGAACTTCACGACCTTTTTTATTGCTCATTCGTAAGACTCACAAATGCTAAACACAAGCGACTTACCCTAAATCACATTCTCCTCCTACGATGCAAAGGCATCCCGATAAATCTGAGATTGAAATTCAAAATGTAATATTCTACAACGCAAGCGGAGGCATTACCCTACAACTTCCCCCAATTTCCCCAACACAAAATCATGCAAAATATGCTCCTGTTCCAAGCGCAAATTTTGTGTTTGCAGTAAGTCGTACAAATCATGTTCTTCGGGTGTCAGTCGGTCAATGTGCGTTTGAGTGGTGGGCGTACCTTTACCGCCTTCGTAAAAGGCATCGAAGGTCGTTTTATCCATCAAAAAACTGCGGGTGTGTGGGTAATATTTTCGGATTTGGGAGAGCATTTGAAAGCCGTGTACATCAATATCGCTCCAATAAAAAATCTCGGTGCTGTGTAGTACATCCACATTTTTCAGACTGCCGATGTCAAAGCCTTTTCCGAAAATAGCGAGCGTATCGGGCATTGGCGGAAGGGTGAGAAAGGTAATCTCATTTTCCGAAATGATGACTTTTTTAGCGGGAATTTGAAGCGTATTAAATTGCGAAACGGGAATTGCCAAGTCATTGACACCGGAAAAATATTTCGTACTGATTTTTGGGTCTAAAATTCTAAATCGTATCAGGTTTTCTTTTGCTTTCAGGTGAAATCTTTGCTCAAAATTAGTCGTATCGGGATGGAGTTGATTTGGGATGATAAGGTCGAGCAATTCTCTGAGAATCCCTTTGTTTCGCTCAATAAATTTAGTGTGAATTTTTATAGGTAATTCCCTGATATAAAGCTGGTTGCGAGGATTTTCTTTAAAATATCGACAAACTTTTAATAGGTCATTCCATTGCTGTTCGTGCTTGGTTATTTTTTGTGGATATTGGATAGTCCAATCGCTTAATTCGGGAAATTCGGTGGTGATGAGTTGCAGATTTTTTTTGAAAGAACGGACTTCGTTTTGTTTCGTTATAAATTTTAAAAAATCATATTCTTCGTCAAAAAAAATGCGTACAGGCAGGTCTTGCGTACCAAATTTTTTGGTTTGTACAGTCTTAAATTCCAACTGATAGCCATACCCGATTTTCGACTTTGAACGGGCGATTAATGCTTCAATTTCCTTTTGAAAATCAGCCAACTCGCCACTTGGTCGCTTATTGACCGACATATCTAAAGGAAAAAAATCATGCCTCGCAGCCACCGCCTTCAAGTATAATTTATACTTGCGCCCGGCTTTCGTTTTGAGTTCTTTTACACTAATCATGTGAAGATTGGACTACGGAGTTGCTAGTCAATTTAGTTCTGATTTTATCTCCTGTACTTGCTTGATGTCAATATTAGCAAGCCTGGCAATTTCTTCTTCTGTCAACAAGCTCTCTTGTAGCAAACTCATGACGAAATTGATTAGTTTTTGTTCGACTTCGACTAATTTTTGCTGAACTTCGGTTGTTTTCTGTTCGGCTTCGGCTAATTTCTGTTTGGCTTCAATCAAATCCTCCTCTCTTTCTTTATCAAGGCTCATTTTTGCGAGTTGTTTTCTATAATACAAACGCTCGGCTCTTGTCAAGTCCTCTCGTTTGAGTTCGCTGCGTACCTGTGCTGCCCATTTCTTCTCGGCAAGTATTCGAGACTTCGCAAGAGCTAAGGTGTCAGCATCCGTAAATTCCTCGAGAAATGCCAATCTATCGGCATCGCTAATGCTTTCTTCTTCGGTGTCGTTCCATTTATTGAGTTCGAGCATGATGGATGTGATTTGGTGTGCTGATTAAGTTGTAACTAAATAAATTGCAAAGTACTGGTATTCTTCAGGGCAGTATATCGCTTTATTTATCAGGCATTTAGAACTCCATTTGTTCTTTTATCTCCTGAACCTGTTTGATGTCAATACCGATAAATTCAGCAATTTCTTCCTCCGTGAATACACCTTTTCTTAACAAACGTATGACAGTAGTAATTAATTTTTGTTTTGCTTCGTTTGCTTCCTGTTTTGCTTCGTTTGCTTCCTGTTTAGTTTCGACTATTACTTGTTCGGCTTCGGCTAATTTCTGTTTGGCTTCAATCAAATCCTCCTCTCTTTCTTTATCAAGGCTCATTTTCGCGAGTTGTTTTCTGTAATACAAACGCTCGGCTCTTGTCAAATCGTCTTGTTCGAGTTGACTAAGTACCCATGCTGACCATTCCGTTTTGGCAAGTATTTCGGGTACAGGAGTATCGACGGTAGCGGTATCTGTAAATTTCATAAGCAATATAAATATGTCCAATTCACTAACGATTTCTTGTTCAGTTTTGTTCCATTTGCCGAGTTCGAGCATGACGTGTATGATTTGGTCGTCAATGAGTTTGCCGTGTTGGTTACGTAGGCAAATAAATTGATGGAACTCGTCAGAATCGGGGAATGCCACGCCGTCCAAAATAGAAATAGCATATATCTGGCGTAGCCGATTAAATTTTATCTCACCTCCCTTTTCTATCATTTCATTGAGGTGCAGATAAGTGTAAAATTTTGACCGATGAATAAAGGTCGTCAAATTGGTACGTTGCATCTCAACGATGAAGTCGCGCCCTTTTTTATCCATACAATAAAAATCAAGGACACCTCCTCTTTCTTCAATATATTTAGGCGTTTTTACCGTGCGGTCAAAAGAAATCTCTTCAATCGGTTCGGGGGAATTGATGAGAATTTGAATGAACTTCTTGAGGGCATCCGGATTCGTTCTATTCTCAAAAATACGCCTGAACCCAAAGTCCGACAATATAGTGACAAAGCGTTTTTGAACTGCCATTGGTCAATGTTTTAAAATTACGCTTTTTTAGGGAATATTTCAAGTTTGGTTTAGCTTGTTAATTTTTCTCTACAAATCAATAAAACGGAAAACGAATCACGAATTAACGAATCACGAGTCACTAATTCACCGTTTGTTCTGCCAAAAATCGTTTGCGTTCTTCCTTAAATTGCAGTATCGGCATATCGTAAAGTATCGACTCGCGGGCGTGTGGGCGTGTCACGAAATGCACTCGTGAAATGTGCGGTTCTACGATGTGAATTTTATCGCTCGGAGTTACGACAAGTAGTTGTAAATGAAGCTGTTCGCAAAGTTTCATCAGGAAATTGGCTTTGTCTTCATCTTGGTTGCTAAACGACTCGTCGATGGCAATAAAGCGGAACGATTTGGGTTCGCGTCCGTGCGTACTCATCCCAAATTGGTAGGCAATCGCCGCGCCCAAAATCGTGTAAGTCAGTTGGGCTTTTTCGCCGCCCGACAAACTGCCCATGCTCTTGTACGAGCGCATTTTTTCATCGTTTTCGCGGTAAAATTTTTCGGCATAATACTCAAACCAATTGCGAACATTGGTCACTTCTTTGCGCCATTTTTCGTCGGTGTTGAGTTGGTCAATGAGTGGTTTGATGTGTCGTTCAAAATGTTGTTTTTTACTTTCCAAATCGGTGTTCAAGGCAAGGTTTGGAATGGCATCTTGCAGCATTTTTCGGAATTTTTTGCTATTATCTGACAGGCGTTTTCTCGCAATTAACTGGATGTAAGTGGCTTGCGGACTACTGTCAAAATCAATCTCATTGAGCGATGCGTTGAGTGCGCCGATGTCTTCTCTGATTTGGTCTTCCCATTGGTCAAAAAACTGTTTGAAACTACCCACTTGATGCGTGATTTTTTCATTCAGTAAATCATTGAATTTATCTTCATATTTGATGAGGTCGTCGTATTCGAGGCGATGTAGCATTTCCTGAAAATCGCCGACAAATTCGATATTTTCGCTCAATTGCGATACGTCTGCACCCCAATCGCGAAAGCGCGAAGTGATAGATTCGTCGGGATGAACGAAGCGATACATCAATTGATTAAGTTTGTTGGTAGCTGACTGAATATCAGTCTCTAAGGTTTTTTTATTTTCTTGAATTTTACGGTCAAAAACTTGTAATTGTTTCGCAAAATTATCTTGTATAATGTCTTTTAATTCCTTAAAATTCTGTGTGAGTGTGGCGTAGCGTTCTTCGGTTTCAAAATCTTCGGGCATCGTTTGGAGTGTGCTTTTATGTCGCTCCAATTCCACTTCAAATTGTTCGATTTTAATTTCAAATTCTTTGATTTTACCTACAATTTTATCATGCTTTCGCTGTGCCTTTTCCAATTTTTTCAAGACCTTTTCCAACTGCGTTTGTAAGGTTCTCAACAACTCATTATCGGCTTCGAGGGCTTTTTTCTGTCGGGTTTTTTCTTGGATTTCGTGGGCGTATTTTTCCCAATGAATCTCATCAAATTTGGTGTATAATCTGAAAAAATCGTAGAGTTGTCGCTGTCGGGTTTCGAGGATTAATTTTTCATCTTGCTTTGCCCGGAGTGCTTTTTCGTTTTGTTCGCGTGTTTCTTCCAATTGTCGGGCTTCGCGTTTCAACAGCCGGATTTTTTCTTGATTATCCCAACCTAAAACATAATTTTTGGGATTATTTTTGTTTGCCCGGTCATCTTTTTCGTGGCGGTTTTTCGACTTCACGAGTCCTTGTGCGGTGATGGCTTTATCGGCAGTTTGAAAGCCTTTTAGCGTTTCCACACATAGGTAATTATAACGGCTGATGATGTTTGCCTCTACCCATTCTGCATAAGGACTTTTGGTATTAAATTCGAGTTTATTGACCAGTAAATTATCGGATAAATTTTGCATTTCGCGCAGCGAAGTTTCCGGCTGAAAGCGTTGATACACAATACGTCCGCGCAAGTTGGTGGCATTGACATACTTATTCACTTTCGGATAAAACTCCGGCGGCACGACCAAACACAAAGCAAAACCGCGCAAGACTTTTTCTGCCGATGCCTCCCATGTTTTTTCCGATTCGCGCACCTTGACGAGTTCGCCCACAAAGGGAATTTCGCGCTTGCGTGCGCCTACGGCTTGCAGGATTTCATCACGGATTTCGGCGATGCGTCCGGTGATATTATTATCGTTTTGTTGCAGGTATTTGATGGTTTCGATTTTTTCTTTGAGGTCGCTTTCGAGTTCTATTTTTTTATTTTTTAATTCAAATAATTCATTGCCTGTTTCGTCAATTTGTGTTTGGCATATTTCGTATTTTTCTTCGGCTGTTTTTTGAGATTTCACAAAAATCTTTTCATCAGGATTCAATGGAAATTTCAAATCAACAGCCAGTTGATTATAGGATTTCAAAGTCCGTTCGCGGTGCGTTTTATCGCCTTCCAAACGCTTAATTTCGGCTTCGAGCGCACTGATTTGTTGCCCGACTTCGTCGTTTTCAATCGCCATACTTACGCGGCGTTCTTCCCGTTCCAAATCCTTTTTTAATTGCTCATTTTCCGCTTTTTCTGTTTCTTTTTCTACTTTCAATTGCTCGGTTTGTTCAATGGCTTTGAGCGTAAGTGTCTGCCCTTTTTCGGCAAACCAAAAACGGGCGGTTTCTTCATTTTCTTTTAAATCTGCAAGGTCGGATTTGTATTGTTTGAGGTCGAGTGCGAGTTGGTTAATCGGCTGAAGTTGAGCGATTTGTGTTTTGGTTTTTTGGATGCCTGTTTGAGCGTCGGTGAGGTCGCGGAAACTTTTTTCGAGTTTTTGAAATTGGCTTTCGGCATCCTGATTTTCGAGCATATTATCGCGGATAAATTCATCCAAATTTCCCAAGACCTTGATACCGACGGCTTTGTTGAAAATACTTAGTGCCTTCGCCGAGCGCATCCCAAAAATACCTATCAATCGCTCGGAATATTTGCCCGGACCGTCAAAAAATTCTACTTGTTTTTTCGCGCCTTGATTATAAATATTTTTGAGGCGTTTTTTCCAATCGCGCTCATGGTCAAAGGTCGGAAAATCGCTCGAAATCCGCAGCGATACATGCGCGATACCGTACTCGCGCCGCAACTCATTCCCAACAAACCAACGCAATTGAAAAAGCGTCATTTCTTTGCCGTCGGCTGCCGCAAAATTCGCCAAAATGATAGAATAAGCATTATTTTTTCGGAGTTTTTGGGTCGTCGTTCCCTTGCCCTCTATCGCCATATCGCCGTATGCGCCATATACGTAGCTGTTTTCGGTGCGGTCGCCCTTCTTTTCTACACCCGAAGATTGGTTGTAAAATCGCTTCCTTTTTTCCGCCACCAATAAGGTCAACAAAGCATCCACACAAGTCGTTTTGCCCGAACCATTCGCGCCCGTCAGTAGAGAATTTTCGCCTTGCGGCTCTATGCTATATATTTTTTTATCAAATGTTCCCCAGTTCAATAACTCCATATATTGCAGCCGAAAACCGGCTTTTTTAGACTTGGAACTGCGTGTGGGTATCTCAAATTCTTGCATTTATATTTTCGATTTTGTTAATTCGTTATTCGTGAACTCGTTATCTGTTATTCGTTACATAATACATTAGTAATCAGTGTGTAATTCGATAAAATTTATTATGCTTCACGTATGCTTTACAGGAGCGTTGGCTCCGACCCCATTTGTAAAAAGGACTTACCCACTCCTCCTTTAGCTGCGTAGCTGCGGCACCATTAAAACTGTCGTCTAAGGGTGATTCCGATAGCTATCGGAACTACGCGCCTTTTTCGGCTGGGGGACACTCATCGTTACAAAGAGTGCCGACGCTAACGCGCCTATAAAACCAATCCCGTCATTCGTTGGAACAGGCGTGAATACATTTAAATTTAAGTTAGTTGTAAATATAATTTTCATTAAAATTTAATTTAAAACTACTGTAACCAACTGATATTGAGTGAAATAGATTCAACTTTTTCCGTATTAATTTAAGTAGTACGCGACGCAAGCCGGAGGCGTTACGCTACGGGTGGTACATGTGCTTTTAATTTTTCATTAAATACGGATAGTACTTCCGGCGTAAATTTTTCTTGTATTATTTTTTTAATGATATATTGTTGGTCATCAATGTTATCGGTTTTTTTCTGGTGAATTTTCAAAAAACCCAAATCAATTGCCTTATTGATGGCGCGGTCAATAATCTGAGAAAAGCGGACTTTATCGGTCTTTTCGGGAAAGAAAAATTCGGCGCGTTCCTTGATTTCGCGGTGTCGGACAAATTTTTCGATGGCATATATTTCGGTCAGACTTTCCTTAAATTCAAACAACATTTCCGCCAATACCACGCCGATAACCGAAGTTTCAAAGCCCATAGGTTGGCGCGAAGTGATGCCGATAGTGCGCCCGTCATCGTCAATTTCAAATTGGCGAACAAAGGCGTATCCGTCGTGTTTTTTGACAATCAATTCCAAACCAATCACACTCAAATAATCCTGAATCGGCGTTTGATAAGTGAGCAAATTGTCCCATTCTTTGTCGGTGCTTTCTATTTCTTTTCTGAGCAAACGCGCAATGGTTTTGGAGTACGGTTGTATGTTGTTTTGTAATTGTTTCATAATCTGTGAAATGTAAAATGTAAAATAATAAATGTAAAATGTAAAAGTTGTAGTACGTGAAGCGGACGTGAAAAATCTTACATTTGTTTTATTATATTATTTCCTATCCTTATTATTCATATTCCTCGTTTTGGTAGAAATACTCTTTGTAAATATTGCGACCAATTGACTACACTCATCTAATACGGGGGTAACTTTTTCATCGGGTAAATATGGTTTTCGTTGAATAATCTTTAAACATATTTGACTTTCTCTCAACTCTTTGAGACATATTTTCATTTTATGTATAAAATCCTTACCCGATTCTGCAGCTTGTGCTTCGCCATAATTTAAAGCCGGAGAAGTACCCGACCTTGCTAATTGTTTTGATAAACTCATCGCTCCAAATGATTGTGGCATGTTTTCGAGTAGATTGAGAATACTTACTGAAAAATTGATGAGTCGCTCCTCTAAGTCGTAGCTTTTGGTTGATTCCATCTGTTAATTTTCTTGTATGCAAAATATAAAAGTTATAGAGTTACTCTAGCTCGCGTACTACTTGCACTTTTACATTTTACATTTATTATTTTACATTTTACATTTTCATAATAATAATTTTCGGTGTGCGGATGATTTTACGCATTTCTGGGTCAAATATGATGTCGCTCGTACCTGTCTCGCTGTACGTGTATTTGAAGTGTTTGAGGATATTGAAATAACCAAATACTTCTGCCAGACCTTCTGTGATACCGCCCGTATTTTCAATGACTTCTTGGAGTGTAATTTGTTGATTATCTATTAATTGTGATTGAATATTTTCTTTCAAACGTTTTTTATCAATTGCAAAATGATTGAAGACTTTTTTCATTTGTTCAAAATCGACAAGAGCTGCATTATTTGATTCGTGGTGTTGGTCATACACCGGAATTTCGGTGGGCGAAAAGGTGACTTTTCTTTCCAATAAAAAGCGGATTTGGGGTTTGCCTTCGAGTTCGAGTTGAATGTTGGGTGTGATATTATTGGCGGCGATTTTGGTGAGGTTATTTTTGATTTCTTGAAAAAGGGTTTTGATTTTTGCACGCTCGGTATTTTGTTTTTCGCCGATGATGCGGGTTAGTTTTTCGGTCATTTTATCGTTGGCTTCATATACGCGACTGCCTGCGGCGTGGAGGTGGTTTTTCATGCGTCGCAAAAATGGGTCGGTAAAATTGATGTCGCGCTGTTGGAGAACTTCGTAGAGTTCTGTGATGATTTCCCGAAATTCGTTTTGTTGGGTTCTGTCGAGCAGATAGTTCCAAAAGGCGTAAAAACTCTTGCCTTGCGGTTTTTCTTTCAACTCATCGAGGGCATCAAAAGTGTATTGCAGGATGTCGCCTTTTCGCTTGTTGGGAATAGCGTGTTGTCTATAAATGCCTTTGGTGATGTCTCTAAAATTGTCTTCTACTTCCGTAAAATCGGTGAGCAATTCTTTTGCCGATTGGGTAATATCGCGGATTTCAGAACGGATTCGGTGGGTGTCGTACACCTTCATGTCGTCGCCTTTTTTGAGGTTTTTGATTTCCTGCGCGATTTCGGCTCTTCGTTTTTCGAGGCTTTTGATGCGTTTTTCTTTGTCTTCATTCGTAAATTCGACTAAGGTTTTTATGCGCGAAAATATATATTCAAATTTTGAATCCGTACCAACGTAATCGCGTTTTTTGAGTGTTCCCAACCAATTCATCACCTTATATGAATGGGTAGAAAGTTCGTAAAGTACCTCTCCCATTTCGTTTTGATAATTGGTCAAATATTCGTCGCCGACCCATATTTTGACGGTGCGTTTGGCTCTTTCCTCGAAGTTTTGGGGAATGTCCTCCTCATTATCTTCTTCAAAATCAACGTCACTAAAAAAATCGGCAAGCCTGACCAATAAAACATCTTCCGGCACAGCACTCGGATTTTCAGTATCGAATATCAACAAAAAAAAGGCGATAATGCGGTTGCGATTTCGCGAAGCCAAGAGCTTTAAACTCGGTGAGGTATCGAATAGGTTGGATATTTCATTCGTATTGAGCATTTAGTGTGTACTTCGTTCTTTGTTCTACGTTCAATAAATAGTATTATATTTTCAAAAATACGATATAGTATCGGGATATGAAAATGATTGGGTGTTTTTTATTCATTACTCCCTTCGTAGAGTTCTAAATCTCTTGTAAATTGACTTTAAGTAATGAGACAAAAATAAACTGACAATATTTGAACCACTAAGCACACTAATCCCGAAAGCTTTCGGGATAAAATCGAATAGGCGCCGTTCTTCAACGGGGTAGGCTACAGAGGACACAAACTATTTCTAAGTATTTAATAATGAATTTTTTACATAAACTTAGTTTTCTTATGTAGCCTGCCCCGTTGAAGAACGGGGTTAATTCGACATTCGTGTTCTTTGTGCGCTTAGTGGTTAAGATATTTTTGTCCAACTACTTATGGTGTCCGCAGCTCTCAATTCCTCCAAATTCTTCACACCAAGCTGTACCATATTATTCTTCAAATCATCAATCAAAATATGTGCAACATGGTCGCCGCCGTATTTGCCAAGAGCCGCCACACCATAAATAAACGCCCGACCTGCCAACACAAAATCTGCACCCAAGTACAAAGCCCGCATCGCATCCAGTCCTGTCCGAATCCCACTATCAAACACAATCGGTACTCTGCCATCGACAGCCTTCACAATTGCGGGTAAGGCTTCGATAGCCGCAGGCGCACCATTGAATTGACGCGCCCCGTGATTTGATACACCTACACCGTCCAAACCAATATCAATTGCCTTCGCTGCATCTTCGGGATGCAATACGCCTTTCAACACCACCGGACCGCCCCAGAGTTCTTTCACTTGTTTGCAATACGACCAATCCAGCGTACCACCCAAGCGATTCCCCACAAAACCACTCACGAATTTCATATCATTATTATTGGTATAATGCTCAACGATACGCAGTCGCGGCAGACCGCGTTTGAGGGTATGAAAACTCCAAACGGGATGCGTAATGCCTTCCCAAATCATCTTTGGTGTAATCTTTGGCGGTATTGCCAAGCCTGCACGTTTGGTGCGTTCGCGCCGACTTGCCATAGGCACGTCGGCAGTGATGAGCAAGGTGTGAAAACCCGCATCTTCTGCCCTTTGAAGCAGAGATTGAGTGACCTCCATATCTCTCGGCGGATAGAGTTGAAACCAGCCCATATCGCCCACATATCTACCGGTTGTTTCGGGTGTTTCGGTAGCCACCGTACTTAGCGTGTAGGGAATTTTCCAACGATTGCAGGTAGCCGCAAGGTAATGTTCTACGCGAGGCCACATCAAGCCGGTCAATCCTACGGGAGCTACACCGATTGGTGCCTTATATCTTCTACCGAAAAGCGTAGTTTCCATATTCGCAGTGATTTCACCCAAACAGAATCTTGGTAAAAAAGTAATTTGCTGAAAAGCCCTTATATTTCTATCCAGCAAATCCTCATTACCCGTACCCGCAGAGAGGTATTCGTACCCAACATGCGGAATCCGCTTTTTTGCCCGTTTGACCAAATCCTGAATGGTCGGATATTGGTTCGACCATTTTGTTTGTCGCTTTTCGTATGACATTTTTTAATGATAATAAAATGATGAACAACTTAACTTGAGTTAAGGGCTTGTGTAAAAAATTTTTCGCTCATATGTATTAAGCGGTGAAAAATGTAAAATGTAAAACACAAAATGTAAAATGTAAAAGTGTCGATAGGACATGAAGTTATTTATTTTTAAATTGTTATATATTTAAAATTTTGAAAATCAGATTATTGTTAAAAAACATTCACGTTATACACTTTTATATTTTACATTTATTACTATCATTTCTGTTAAATTTTTTCGAGTTATTAAATGTTCCGAATGAGGTCATTTTTCTTATTGAAATTCAAAATTTTCACAACCTAATTCAAAATATAATTTGGCTTTTAAAATTTTTTTAATAAAATATTAATTTTAAACTATTTATTATTAATTGAAAATCAATAAAAATTTGAACTCGAAAAAATTTAACAGAAATGTGAGTCTAAAATCATTCATTAAATTTTAAGAAAAACAAATTAGCATTAACTGAATGTATTTTATTGGCGTTTGAAAAAGGGTACTAGATGAAAAGTATAGGTAAATGTAAAGTGCGGCTATCAAAGCTATAAGGTTTTCGAAAACCTTATAGCTTTTGGGTCAGTCCTCAAGTTAAATAGCAAGGAGAGGCTCACCGACCCGCACTTTTTTACCGTAGTGCCAAAAAAGAAATACTTTGTATGATACTTGAGATGGGAAATGTTGAATTGAATATCGAACAAGGAATATCGAATGTAGAAGTATTGACCTTATGCCTTGTTCATTATTTGATAGTGAAAAAGGAGATAAATTTATTTCATTATATATTATTAAAAAATAGTTGACATTTTTTCACGCAGAGTTCGCAGAGTTCGCAGAGGGTTAATTATCAAATCTCTGCGAACTCTGCGTTCTCTGCGTGATTTACTCAATTGGAGCTTATGCTACATGGCAAAGAAGTGTCAACCGCATTTCTAAACACACCAATTTTCTCAACTTATTTTGAACTGTAAAAGTGTCCTAAGCACACGATTATGGAGATAAATTTATTTCATTATATATTATTAAAAAATAGTTGACATTTTTTCACGCAGAGTTCGCAGAGTTCGCAGAGGGTTAATTATCAAATCTCTGCGAACTCTGCGCTCTCTGCGTGATTTACTCAATTGGAGCTTATGCTACATGGCAAAGAAGTGTCAACCGCATTTCTAAACACACCAATTTTCTCAACTTATTTTGAACTGTAAAAGTGTCCTAAGTACACGATTATAACATTATACGTAAGTTTTAAAAATTAGTTGTATGAATTGAATACCAACCGTTTATAAATGAATATCGTTATTAGAAATGAGAAATAATTATCAAGGAAGCGTAATAAATATTTATTTTTTTATAAAAATAAAACGAATATGAATAAATTTATTTTAATTATAACATTTCTCTGCATGACTATCACAGGATTTGGTCAGATGAAAAACTTCATTGATGAAAACTATATCGAAGTGACCGGCTCGGCAGAAATGGAAGTGACACCCAACGAGATTTATCTCCAAGTATTTATCAATCAAAAAGACGATAAACGGAAAGAAACCTTAGAAGAATTGGAACAGAAAATGTTTGACGAACTAAAGAAGGCAGGAGTAGATATAGAAAAAGATGTGTCTATTTCAAATATGATGAGTTATCTTAATGCTCGCTGGCTCAGGAAAGATAACATTGGCTCAGGCAAAAAATATCAAATACTCGCACACGATGCTGCTACGGTCGAAAAGATTTATCAACTGCTGAACGAAATAGAAATTTCTAATATAAACATCACTAATATGAACCACTCAAAAATAGAGGAATTTCGCAGAACGGTAAAAGTCAATGCCCTCAAAGTCGCTAAGGAAAAAGCATCTGAGCTTGCCGAAGCCATCGGGCAGACTATCGGTAAAGCCATTCACATTACAGAAACACCGGAACATCATTGGTATGGAAATCAGAGTGTCACTTCAAATAGTGTTGTTCTACAAGAATCAGAAAACGATATACAAATAGAATTTGAAAAAATAAAAATCCGCTATAAGATGGGCGCAAAATTCAAATTGGAATAAATGAAAAACTCACCTTGCATTTTAAAATGCAAGGTGAGTTTTTTTTATAATTTTTTATATGAAATTAATAAATACTTTTACAGAATAACAACTTTTCGCATTAGCATCAAACTACCCTCGTGTACCTGCACGATGTACGTACCCGCAGGCAAAGACATATCACGAAGATCAATATCAACCGTTTGTGTACTGTGTTGGGCATTGTATATCAATTGACCAAAGGTACTAAAAAGGGTGACTTGCCTGTCCGCAGCATTCGGAAATACCATATTGAATGTACCTTTATTTGGGTTTGGATAGAGGGCAAAGGCATCATTATCTTCAGGATTTTCGGTACTGACCGTACCGCCGCCGCCCGTACAGTCTTCGACCAACTCTATGGACTTGGTGCTGCTACATCCATTATCATTGGTGACCTTCACTTTATAAATTCCAGCGGCAGCAGCTTCAATGCTCTGACCATACCGATAAGTACCATCGGGTATTTGCCAACGATAGGTGTAAGCATTCGCAAGTCCGGTATTCGATCCTTGCGCTGTCAGTTCGATGGCATTGCCGTCACAAAATGGTTCGTGGTCCAAAATACTTACTTCCGGCGCATCATTTTGTTGTACAAAAACCTTTGCAGTTCCCGAACAGCCTTCATCGTCGGTCACTTCTACCATATACCAATATTCTACATCAGTGCTTATTGCTGTTGCGTCAATCACATCTCCGGTTGGTGTTTTCCAGACAATACTGTGCGAAGCAGTCGGCAGTTCGCCGTCCACCAAAATATCTAAGCGGGTATTATCACCTTCACAAAATTCAAACTCACCGATGATTTCCACAGGCAATCCTTCTACGATATTAATCTCCAGCGGTTTGGTAATTTTACCATCAATGTATTGATATACGGCATACTCTCCTGTAAGCGGGTAAGTCCATTCTTCATTATATTGCCCGGAGAAATATAAGCTCTGTACGCAACTGCCATCGCGGTTGGTCCAATAAAAAGTGCTGTTGGCATGACCTCCCAATCGCATAGGCGGAAGAATTTCTCCGGTACAAAAAATAGTATCGCCCTCTACCATATACGGCGCAGAAGGGAGTGGCGGCAAATCAACGTCCAAAAAACGAAAACAATCCGTACCGATAATTTCTACGATGAGTTCTTGTGGTACACCTGTCAATTGCACGACCTGCGGACTTCCTGTTGCTGCAAAACGTGCATTATTAACTTTGAGTGAATCACCAATGTCTTCTTGATATATTATTTCAACATCTAATGTATTTTGAGGTAAGCACAAACCTGACAGCGGACTTGGAAATATAGCTTGTCCGTAGTTCATATAGCTCACAGTCAGGTTACAGTCGTTTTGTGCAGTCAAATTGGTAGGAAAAAATAAACCTACCCAAAGCATAAAGGATAATAATGTATATATATAATTCATTTTAGTTTTTTGTTAATTAAATAAAATACTCTACATTAACATTTCAAGAATATAGAGATACTTTAATTTTACGCAAGAATTTGAAATTGGTTGTGTTATAATAGTATCTATATCAGGAAAATTATTACCCATATACGAACAATACGTACTATGCACAACGATTCTCCTATCCATAAAGTCTGCTTAGAACTACAAGTGCAGATTGTCAAGACTTTTAGATAATCTAAGTGTATGATAATTAGGTGTGGTTATCCGACGGAGGATTGAATAGGGATTAAAAGCACAATTATGCCAATGGTATTACTCTATCTGTTTGGACTCTAAACGTTTCTATTGGTAACAGTATTTCGGAACTAAAAAAACGCAATGGTTTTGTCCGATATTTCGTATATTAGCATGGCTATCTTATAGTCAGAGATTATTTCAGCCTTTCAAGACTTTTGTTGTAGATTCATGCTATGTTCGGAGACAGGTCGTAAAATTGGCAAGTCAATTAATGAGACGAAAATTTAGCAGACAATAATGAATCTTCCTTTTTGTCATTTACTAAAATTTAAAATATGTCCATTGCAATCTATGTTTTAATTGGCTTAATCGCCCTCATTCACATCTATATCTTGTGGTTCGAAATGTTTGCTTGGACAACAAGAGGACCAAAAGTTTTCCGCAACTTTCCTAAAGATTTATTCCCGCCGACAAAAGCGATGGCAGCGAATCAAGGTTTGTATAATGGATTTTTGGCAGCAGGATTAATATGGACTTTTTTTATCAAAAACCCGGAGTGGTATCAAAATGTCTCTATATTTTTTCTGAGCTGTGTAGCTATCGCAGGTATTTATGGCACATTCACTGCCGACCGAAAAATATTTTTTGTCCAAGCCTTACCTGCTATCATTGCATTGGTCTTAGTTTTATTGAAATAAATAAAAAAAACATAATAAATTATTTTACTTTAAAATATCCTAAGCAAAACTATAAAATTACGTCTTTTAAAGCCTTCTAGAATATAATAACCTGACCCCTTATACAGTTTTGATTTTTTTATGCAATTCTCGTGAGGTTCATGCTTTAATTTATTCGAGTTAAAATCTATTATATCAATGAGTTATGCTGTTTTAATTCAAGTAAAACTTTAGATTCAGTATTTGGACAAAAAAGGCGATTTATCAACAAAAATCATCATTTTCTATACAATTGACTTTAATATTTTTATAATTATAATGCGATATTAATAAATAGATTTTAATTATAAATAAAAAGACCACTCTTTACAGAATGGTCTTCAAAAATTATTATTTTAGGGAACTCGTAATAAATAACCTACCCAAGATGCGAAGTTATTTTTTGCTCAATCAAGGCGCGAGAATGTGAGTTTATCGGGATAAATGACCATTCTTGTAACGCAGAGTGAGCGAAAAAGAACAAGTAGATTGGGTAGGTTATTTGTTGCGAGTTCCCTTAATATTCCGATTAGAATTTTCCATTCTGATTTTTCCAATCAGCCTGCGGCGGAATGTTTTGAATAACATCCCAATGCTCTACGATTTTTCCATTTTCTATTCTAAACAAATCGTAATAAGCAACGTGGTCACCCTTAGCAAATTTACCTTCACTAACTGTAAGTACAAAATTGCCTTCGCCCAATACTTTGTGTACTTTCGTACTGCATAACGAGCCCGTTTTCTGCAAAATACTTCAATGCAGCTCCCAGACCATCTAAGCCATCAGCCACTGATGAATTATGTTGCAGATATTTTTCGGAATTGACATAGTCCGTTGTTTTATCTCCTTTTCCATTCACCAATACATCTGTCACGAATGATTTGACCAATGCTTTATTTTCTTCTGTTTTATCTGAGTCTATAATCTCCGTTGTTCCGTCAAGTTGGGTTCTGCCACTCGGATTGGGTGGTGTAATTTCAGCAAGATTATCCCAATGTTCTACAATTTTTCCATCTTCAAAACGAAAGATGTCAAAACCTACCTTCGGACCAAAGAAATCGTACTCTGTGTGTAAAAACACATAATCCCCATCTTCAAAGGCTCTGACGACTTTTGCTTTAAATCCTCCTGCCGGCGCATTGGCTAAAACCTGACCAAATCCTTCCAGTCCATCTCCAACGGCTAAATTGTGTTGCGTGTATTTAGTCGGATTGATATAACCTACCGGTTCTTGGGCACCTGTCTGAAGACTTTCGATAACTGCCACACCTTTTTGCTTGTTTGTTAATTCCATTTTTGTTGATACTTTTGATTGTGAAATTGGGTTTTTATTTACGTTGCAACCGATTAAAATAATTGCAAAGGCAAACATACCCGGAAATGATATAGATTTCATAATGAATTATTTAATTAAAAATATATTGCAAAGATGAAGCTATTTTCAATCTAAACGGATATAATAAAAAGCCTAAAGACTGTAAAAATGGGAAATTAGCGGAAGCTGCTTCTGAATTGCTCAGGTGTCTGTTGGGTTTGTCGTTTAAAGTATTTATAAAAATTGGTAGTTTCTTCAAAGCCTGAAAGGTAGGCTATTTCTTTGATGGAAAGTTCTGTATTAATCAACAAACGCTTGATTTGTTTTGTACATATATCATCAATAAATTCTTTAGCAGATTTATTAACAATACTCCTAGTAATCGTATTCAGCGTCTTGGTACTAAGTCCTATTATATTGGCGTAGTTTTTTACTTGTGTGAATTTAGTCGCGTTTTCCTCCACCAAATTCTGAAAATTAATGAACTCATTGAGGTATTTCCGGTTGCTGATAATTTGATTGTTCCGCGATTTTATTCGATATAGTTTGGCGATAAGAATATGCAATTCACTCCTAATAATGCCCAATGAATAATCATCATTTACATGCAGATATTCTTGTTCTATTCGTTTTACTAAGTCTAAAATTTGTATCAATTCCATTCCCGACAACTGTATTTTTGGAACACCGAGAAATTCATTGAATAATTGTAAGGACTTCAAGGCTTCCAATTTTTCAAGATAGCTCACCAAAAATTCATCGGTAAAAAGTAAGGCTGTTCCCTTTACAGAAGAATTACCTTTATGAAATTTATGAATTTGGTCTTTTCTAATCGTGATTAATGTACCTTTTTTGTATTGGTAATCTGTAAAATCTATCGTATGCAGACCCTGCCCTTTTTCAATAAGGATAATGACATAAAATTCTACCAAGTGAAGTTGATAAGGTGAGTGGTCTAAATATTTTTTACCGAAGAGTTCTTCTAATTTTAGTATATCAAATTCAGCTTGTGGATTCCGACTATTTTCAAATTTTATATGTATCGGGTTTTCTGCCATTTTTTGTTAATATTGGTTGATGCGATATGGTACTTCAATTTTAGAATTTACCTGTTGATGCCAACATACATTAGTTAATTTCAAATATGGGTTTGTCGATTTTAGGAAAACTTAATTTAAATAAACTCCCACAGTTCGAAGTCTTTACCAATGTAATATCTCCATGGTGTTTTTGCATTACTTTTTTACATATAGACATACCCAATCCTGTACCTTTATATTCCGACGAAGTATGAAAACGTTTAAACGGTGTAAACAAGTTATCAAGATAAGTTTTGTCTATTCCTATACCATTGTCTTTGATAAATATGTGATTATTGGCATCATTACTTTCTGACCAAATATTTATTTTCGGTATGTGATTATTGTCTTTGGGTTGATATTTAATTGAATTTGAAATCAGGTTATGAAAAACAGTTTTGAGAATATTACCGTTCCCATAAATGGTGGGCAAGTCTCCGATTTCAATTTCAACCTTATGATTAACAATATCAAATTGAAATGAGGACAAAACTTTTTCGACTATCGGTTCAAGGTCCACCTCTTCATATCCAACGTCATTTTGTTCAATTCTTGAATACAGCAGCAAGTCGTCTATCAAATCAGCCATTGAATTTGCCGATTGGGCAATAAAATTAAGAAATTTTATCTCTTGAATTTTATCTTTTTCATTTTTCAACTTTTTCTTCAACAATTGAGAAAATGCATTAATGGATTGAATAGGAGATTTCAAATCATGGCTCATAATATGCGTAAATACGACCAGTTCCTGATTCTTCTCATCCAGTTTTTCTGCATAAGCTTCTTTCTCCTTGTATCTGTTTTCTAATTCACGATTTAGCCGCTGCAACTTTTTTTCTTGTTCACTAATAAATCCGGCAACAATTATTGGAATGATAGTCAGTGTTAAGATTTGGACAATTTTAATGATAATTTCAGCATTATTATAAGTTATGAATATACCCGGCACAAAGAAAAATAGTGTGCAAAAAGTAGCATAAATAATCCGACTTCGGTAATTGTTAAATATTAGGATATAAATTATTTCAAAACCCAGCAAAAACCATAGCGTACTTGCAAGTGTGAAATTAAAATATAAAATGACAAAGGAAAAAATGATTGGTATTCCGTAAGCCGTTATTAAAATTGAGGTGGTGTATTTTTTGTTTAAAAAGAAGAAAATTGAAAGCAGATATACGGAAATCTCAGCCAAGTTTATATACGTAATGAGTATCGGAAAATTAAAGTATCGGATAGTGCCTACAAAAACCGTTTGAATCAACAAGAGAATGGTTATCAGGAAATGAATATTTCGGCTTAATTCTTTGTATGAATTAGAATTGGTAATTATACTATATAAATTCATCATATATTTGTGTTGTTTCAAAATATTCAATACATCAATTTTTGTGATTATACTTCATCGCTAATGTGACGAAGCAATCGAACTATATATAAAGAATACTTTACTAAAATTATAAATATATAAATTAAAAAATATTTATGAAATAATACACAATTTTTCAAAATAATCCAATAATTATTTGACAAATTCATCTAAAGTATAGAAGTAGTTGGCACTTTTTCACACAGAGAACGCAGCATTCACAGAGTATTGATAAAACACTCTGCGAATGCTGCGTTCTCTGCGTAATTACTCAATTTGGAGCATTTGCTACATTACAAAAAAGTATTCATTACATTTCTAAACATACCGATTTTTTTGGATAAAAATCTTCGTTTTCCACAAAGTTTTCCACAAGTGTTCATATCGCTTTTCTAGTCAATTGATATGTCACATAAAGTGCTGCTCCGAGTAGTAATAACGCACCTGCCTGGTGCAGTACACCGAGTATTACAGGTATGCTGCCTTTACAGTAAATCACCGTAAAAACACCCAATAAAAATTGAATGATCAACATTCCTAATAACATACCAACAGCACGCTTTAAATTAACTGTCAGTGGATACTTACGCGAAATAATTACAAAGTATAAAACAATGATAGTCAGTAAGTAAGCTGTCATTCGATGTATAAACTGTATCAATGCCGGCGCGAAGCTGTTTTTATTATATTCTATCATGTTTTTGGTCGTCCATTGTGTGCCATCGAGTAAGACCGGCGCAATCACCTTACCGTTCATATCGGGGAAGCTCGGATACGCCAAACCTGCTTTCATACCCGACATCCAACCACCAAATATAATTTGTGCTGCCAGCACCACGATAATTATAGTTATCCACTTTTTTAACACCCGATTGTGGAAAACTTCAACACGCGGTTGCCACTCATGGAAAAAGGTCCACAGCAAGTATCCGAACAAGGTAAAACCAATGCCCAGATGAATCGACAATTTGTAGGCATTGACCCAAGCGTAGTCAGGTGTATTGAGTCCGCTTTCGACCATTATCCAACCAAATACGGCTGCCAACATCGCTATCGCTATCACTATACCGAGCCGCTTGACGAGCTTCGCGCGAAGTTGCCTGCGTGCTACGAAATAAATAAACGGAATCAAAAACACAAAGCCCATCGTCCGCGCCCACAAGCGGTGAAACCACTCCCAAAAATAAATCACCTTAAACTCCCGCAGCGTCATATCCGCATGTATGGCTTCGTATTGCGTGCGTGCGTGCGTTTTATACTTTTCAAAGTTCTCTATCCATGCCGCTTCATTGAGTGGTGGCAGCGTGCCTTTAATGACCTCCCATTCGGTAATCGACAAGCCCGAATCCGTCAAGCGCGTAATACCGCCAATGACGACCTGCATAAAAACCATAAAAACGCCAATCGCCAACCAGACGACCACCGCACGAGTTGAATTTTGCATATTGATTAGTGTTGCGGTGTCGTAGTGTCGTGGTGTCGTGGTGTCGTAGTATTGTGGTGTCGTGGTGTCGTGGTATCGTAGTATCGTAGTATTGTGGTGTCGTGGTATTATAGTTATTACTTTATTCGCAAAAATGATTTCACGATAATTCGTTACTACAACACCACAACACGACAACAACACTACAACACTACAACACCACGATACTACAACACAACAACACAACAGCACTACAACACAACAACACCACAACACTCCATTTCCTGCAAAAATAAATTGTTTTGTTCATTTCTGTTATACACTTCTCTACATGGTTATTATTTATTATTAATTTAAATTTAAAAAAAATGCCATCATCATCAGTCGTGTGGATTTGTAGAGAAAATAAGGTGCGAAAATTTGGTCAATTCAATGTTAAGAAATGAGGAAGTGATTTAACATATAATTCACATCGCTAAGTGTAGTAAATACTACAATCTATGAATTTACTCACATGGCTGTGGAAAAGTATTAACGGAATAAAAACTGTGTGTGGAGAAAATAATAAGTCCAAAACCGGTGTCAATAAGTACTTGCATGATTAACAAAAAAACTAATTTATGATATAAGCATTAAATGTGTTAAATTTATATTCTTAATGAGTGTTGAAAAGTTACTTACTTATCCACTTATTTTTCCACAAGTTATCAACAAAATGTGGACTAGCTTTTCATTGATTATTAATGTTTTATAGAGTATTAATTTGAGAATGTGAAAAAGTAAGAGAAACAAAACGTGTTTTTAAGAGAAATTTTTTGTGTTGAAGGTGTTTTTTATGACACTTCTTTTACGATTTTCTATTTTTTAATTCAAAGTAAATTTCGTATTGATAGTCTTGCATTCATGCTTGCCAGATAGGGTCTAATTTGTGAGATCGTGTACAGGAAATTATCGACTTAGTTAGCTCATCAGATGCAAAAGAAATCATATAGGTGAGTATTTTTTTAAGGTTTTCGTGGTCCGAAAAGGAAATAAAAAAAGGCTATCTCTTTATGAAATAGCCTTTGAATAGTTTTTTGTCTATCGGATTATTGATTCTTGCAAGTAATTTCGACATCAGGTAAATTACCATTGACTTCATCTCTGAACCTGTCTTCCCAATCATTGACTTCGGAGCGCGTGTCACATCTCAATTCAGATTCAATAAGTTCGCCTGAAGTGGGAAGTGTGTAAGTACATTGCCTGCAAATTTCTCTGTCGCAAGAAGTCAAAGTCATTGCAGCAAAACATAAGGTGGCTACAAAGCCCATTGCAATTTTTTTCATAAAAGAAAATATTTTATATAATAGTTAAAAAATGAAAAATCTATCCGGGTGTAGATAATGATTCTTATTCGGGATAAGTTGATTAAGGCGGGAAGTTTGAAAATTATTTGCTTATATACGAAATTTATGCCAAAATGTAAATTCCAAAGTTCAAAATTCAAGGTTTTCATCTAAGGGCAAACGCATGAAGATAATTCCCCCCCCCCCTTAAAAACCTAAAAAAGAACCGTGATTCTGAACTTGATTCTCCCGTACAGTTGTCGGGATATGGAGGTAAGAGAGCGATTTTAAACTAAAGCTTCTGGTAGTGTAGTGGATGTAATGCTATTGAACCACGAAGCACACAAAGGACACGAAAGTCGAATAGACCCCGTTCTTCAACGGGGCAGGCTGCAGAGTTCACAAAGTATTTCTAAATATTTAATAATGAATTTCTTATACTAT
>CALIZI010000017.1 GCA_938028705.1 uncultured Saprospiraceae bacterium
GCGAAAACATAAAAATCAGCGCAATTGTAAGCAGAAAATTGAACAACTTGAATAGATTTAACCCAAAATATTGAACTTAATTTACATATATCGGGCGGAGACCAAAGGTCACCATGAAATTATTTTGTCCAAAGTCTAATTAAAATTATACTTTTTATTTTACAAAATGTTTCATTGTTATATTGCTATATTGTTGATAAACAGGTATTTATGATTTAATTTTGGCTATATAAAACAATGTAACAATCTAACCATAAAGCAGTATAGCTTAAATTGAGAGGTGTATTCTTAGGCGTTAAATATAAAGTACGGTTGGTGAAACCCAAGCCATTCAATATCATCGCTTTTGTCGCTGTACCTACGCTTACTGTTCACTGATCGTCTGAATCGGTCAACTTATCTATCAAATCTACCAAACCTATTTCTTCACATACCCCCGACACAAGACCTAAATGGTCTAAGTTTTTAGTCGCTATATTCTTTAGCTCTTCCATCTACCAATTTTTTGACCTAAATTTACAGATTTTTCAACCATTTTAACTAATTCTATATTTTTTTATAGGGGGGGTATAAATGTAGGTTATTTATAAAATATTTTTAATTTTAATAAAAAATCATACTTCAATCCATATCCTATCGACCATTTTTATATTTTATATTTCGATAATATCACGCTTCCTCATGCCACCTCGCGCCAAATTGGTCAACGAGTATATCATCGTAATAATCTGCTTTATCGAAGAGGTCTTTGAATAGTTTTTGTCCGGTTTCTTCACTGAGGTATCGGTCATAGACGAGCAGGGAAAGGATGATATTTTGACCACTGATACTTAATCCCATATTTTGAATGTGGTGATTTTGGCGAAGGAGGTATTCATAGACGGCTTTGATATTTTGTTTGGGGAGTTTGCAGAGGACAGCGTCGCCAAAGAGCAGTCCGTTTTTGACATTATAGGCGATGCGAATTTTGGCACTGCCTTGTTCGATTTCCCAAAAATTGGGTCCGCGACGGGAGAGTTTGACATCGTGTTCGGCTTTTTCGATAATGCTCTCAATGATGAGCGGGATACCCGTAGGGGCGTAGTCGTCGAGGTCGGTGATGAGTTTGATTTTTGCGCCGCAGTGTGGGCAGTAACCTTCATCAACGGTGTCCTCAAAAACGAGATTGGCGCAGGAGGTGCATCGTCCGCCTTGCTTGCCATGATTTTCTTTGTACTCTTCGAGGGTTTTGAGGAGGTATTGTGAGGGAAGGGCAAAACCGAGATTGTTGCTGTCGCGGAAAATAAAGGTATTGACTCCGATGACTTCGCCTTGATTGTTGACGAGTGGTCCGCCGCTATTGCCGGGATTGATGGCTGCATCAATTTGGATATAGTTGAGGTCGGCGTGTTCGATATGACGCGAAGAGTTGGAAACGATGCCTTGCGTAGTGGTGTATTTGAGTCCCATAGGGTGTCCGATAGCGATAACGGGGTCGCCGTCGGTCACTTCTCCCGTAGCCAGCCTGATACTTTTCAGTTGGTGTTCGTTAGGAATTTCCAAAAACGCCAAATCGTGTACAGGGTCAACAAACAGTACACGAGTCAGGCTTTTCTCAATGGCATTGCCGTCTATCACCACTTCTTTGCTGCCACGCACAACGTGTTCGTTGGTCACAATCAGGTTGTGCGCTTCCAAATAGAAGCCCGTACCTGTACTCAAAGGTGTCGCTATCTGTATGACAACATCCTTATATGTATCTATTATTTCACGCATCTTTTTTTAGTTTATTGGTTTATGGAGTTGATTGGTTTATAGAGTTTATAAAGTTTATGGAGTTGATTAGTTGATAGAGTTTATAAAGTTGATTAGTTTATAGAGTTTACAAAGTTATTCAGTTTCGTCATTACAAACTTCATCAACTCTATCAACTTCATCAACTCTATCAACTCTATCAACTTCATAAACTCACTCCTCCAAACTCAAATCAAGGTCTTTGACCATAAACAAGAAGGATTGAGCAAATTCGGGGAGGCTGTTATAATTTAATTTCGAGGTATTGGGAGAGAGTTTGGGGTGACGCTCTTTATTGCTTTTTGCAATGCTATTAATTTCGCTTTTAATGGCTGATTTATTGAATTTTCCGGTGGCGGGGTCATAATAATCATAAGTAAAACCAAGTGCTTTAAAATATTCGATTTCCATGATTTCGAGCAGGAAGTGGAGGTATTCGCGGTCGGGTTGGGGCAGACTGAAATAGAACAAAAAATGCCCTGTAACGAATCCGGGAATGGCAAGAGCTACATCAGTATAATTATTTTGAATATAATAATCCATAGAGGGCATTTCGCCTTCTATCATGGCGGCGAGTTGGGTATGTTCTGCCGGTGCAGTGATGGAAAAAGTAGCGGGTACGCGATACATTTCCTTGTGAAATTCACTTTCGGGGCGCTCCATCATTTCTTTTATGGACTTGATAACTGCCTGTGCTTTATCTTGCGGCGATTTGCCGTCGGCAGAGAAAAAAGTATGGTGTCCTTTTTCCATCGTTTCGGTCATTACGCCTTCCGGCACCACGAGGTAATCCATTTTATACACCAACGAAAGCAACAAATAATTGATGCCGATTTTGAATTTGTTGGGGTCAAGGTCTTCTATAATTTTAAAAGTATCGTCCGTCCATTTTTTGATAAATTGGTACTTGATAGCTTTTTCCGCTTCGGGCAAAGGCAGGATGTGTCCGGTGTCTATCGGATGCAACATGTCAAATTCATCTGCCAATAAATCGTCTTGTTTGTCGGCAGTGGTAGAGAGTTCTTTGAGGGCAGCGTGGAGTTTGTATGGCGAGGCATCTATAAGGTAAGATGAAAAAGTCATACATATATTATTGTCATCATCGAGCGAAAGCCGCGCATAATTGAGCGCATAATTATACTCCAGCAAGCGACGCATAAAACCCACATTGAGCCGATCGGAATGCACAACTTTTGTGCTGGCTACAAATTGTTGGTCATTCACATAGCCATCCACTTTTTTTGACCCCTGCAATAATGAAAAGGTAATTTGACCGTCTTTTTCTTCATAAGTGACGCTATCCTGTCGATTGCCTTGCAGGTATTGAAAAAAAGCGATAAAAGATTCATTATATTTTTCAGCCTCGTAAGCAGCTACCGATTTTTTCCAGAGTTCTTCCTGTTCTTTGGTGCGATAGCTGTCATTATATCTGCCAAATTGCACATCAGGCTGATTGTCCTCTTTTGATTGCCCAAACCATCTGTCGAATAATCCCATGTTGATTGGTTTATAGAGTTTAATTAGTTTATGGAGTTTATAGGGTTTACAAAGATTATAGAGTTGATACAGTTTATGAATGACCAAACTAATCACTTTACAAACTCAATCAACTTTATAAACTTTATCAACCCTATAAACTCTATAAACTTTAAGCACAAAGTAATGAATCTCTGTCGTTTTTTGCAAGTTTTAGCGAATAAGTCCTAAAATTTTGGTTTTTTATCATTTTTTCATGCAATAATATTGTTGTCAAAATTGTAAGAGAGCTAGTTGGTTTGTCAATGGTTTTTAAAAATTTATTTAAAAAATAATTTCATAAAAAAAAGATTATCAGCATTTTAAAAAAATAATTTATTCACCTTTACAAATAGATTGTCAAAATACCCATTGTAAGATTAAGTTAATCTCCGTTAAAATCGACGTGCATCATTTAATATTTACCTATACTTTTGTACTCGTAATCGGTAATACACTGATTACAAAACTTAGCCGGAGCAATCCGGCATGGTTTAGTCAGTATAAGTTAGGGTTTAATGTATTTTTGTGAAAGACAGGCTGGAGAGTCTGTCTTTTTTTTTGTGCTGACGGTTCCGCTCATCTGTACTATAAGGTGAAAATCGTTATTGTAATGTAAAATGTAAAATAATAAATGTAAAATATAAAAGTGTATAACGTGAATATTTTTTTATAAAAAACTAATTTACAATATTTTATAAATAACATTATTTTAAAATAAATTATTTTACATTACAATGATATTTTCATATTTTGTACTTTTCACCTTTTAATACAGATGAGCGCACGTTTCTGATGCGTTGATGTTTATCGAATTAATGAAGTCTTTGCGACTGTTCAAAAAAGTGTGTCACGCAGAGAACTCGGAGTTCGCAGAGAATTGATTATCAAGTCTCTGCGAACTCTGCGTGACACAGAATACTGAATACTCCGAAGTCTTTTTTATATTAAAAAACGCTTTGGCTTGACATTTTCGCCAGACCTCCTTTACCGTATTTCACCTTTCACAACGAAGTCAGTGCCTTACCCCCGTATTCCGATAATTATCGGAATCGGGGTCACCTTCCTTTTACGGTGCCTTACTCACTTGCTAAATATGCGGATAATCGAATGTTGCCCTCAATATACATCAACACCACAACACCACAACACCACAACACATCCATTCGTTAAAAATTTTGATTTTCGCTGATAATCTACGTTCTTTGCAGAGAATTTTGCCAAAATGTCTGTATTAAGGTAAAGTGTTGTTGTAGAATGATATTTATTTCATTGATAATCAACAACTTGAATGTAAATTTAACTTTTTTGGCAAAAAAACATATTTAACTTGTTTGGGTTAAACTTGATTAACTCAATAAACTAATAAACTAATAAACTAAAATAAATGGCTCTTTTAGGTGAAATACGCAGACGAAGTTGGTTACTCATTTTCATGATTGCACTCGGTATGGGTGGTTTTTTATTGATGGATATGTCGGGTCCCGGTGGTGGAGGTCTTAGTGGCGGTCAGAATGTGGGTAGTATCAATGGCAAAAAAATCTCTATACAAGACTATCAAAGACGACTCAACCAACGTCAAAATCCCAATGTCAATAGTTTTGAAAATAATAAAAGTGTTTGGGATCAACTTGTTTTAGAGAATATCTTAGATGATGAAGGCAGTAATCTGGGTTTTGGGGTAAGTGGCAATGAGTTGAGAGACTTGATGACGGGTGATAATATCAGCCCAATCGTTTATCGTAATTTTGTCAATCCACAAACCGGACAATTTGATAAAAATAATCTCGTCTCACTATACAACAGATTTACAGACAGAGATCAAACTCTTCCATTAGAAACAAAATATGCCATACGTGACTTGGAAGAGCAGGTGGTACTCAATCAAAAAGTCAGCAAATTGAGTAGTATAGTCGGCTCTGCGCTTTACACGCCAAAATGGTTGGCGGAAAAGCAAAAAAGCGGACAACTCACCTCAGCCGAGGTCAGCTATGCAGTCATACCCTTTGCAGAAATTCCTGATAATCAAGTTAATGTCAGCGATGCTGACCTGACGGGTTATCTTAACAATAATGCTCACCTGTACAAAACGGACGAGGAAACCCGCACCGTAGAATATGTGAGTTTTGATGTAGAAGCCACCGAAGAGGATAAGACTAATATTCGTTCTGGCTTGGATACCATTGCCCGAAAATTTCGCGATACTGACGATGTTGAGCAATTTGTACAAAATAATTATGGTACTTACGATACACGCTATGTGATGAAAGACGAGTTGAGTACGGAGGTTGCCGACGAACTGTTTGAATCGGCTAACGGTGACGTGGTCGGACCATATCTTGATGACGGCTACTACCGCATTACCAAACTCATTGACCGCCGAGCAGTGCCGGATTCGGTCAAGTCGCGCCATATCCTGATTCGTGCAGACCGCAACAATCCCGCAGCAGTGATTGATGCCCGTAAGACCATTGACAGCCTTAAAACCATTCTGGAAGCAGAAAGAAAAAAGAAAAGAAGAAAAAGAAGCCCCCAAATATCATTTGACTCCCTCGCGCTCAATTTCGGACAAGACGGCACCAGCACCACAGGCGGCGACTTGGGCTATCAAGGTCCGGTGGGTTTTGTCAATGAATTCAGAGACCTTATATTCTACGAAGCCGAAAAAGGCGAACTCAATGTACTCGAAACCCAATTTGGTGTACACCTCGTCGAAGTCACCGGCGTAAAATCGTCCGGCAAAACAGGCGTAAGAGTTGCCAATATCAGCCAATACATCACGCCAAGCAAAGCCACACAAGACGGCAGATACAACGAAGCCATCGAATTTGTGCAAAATAATAAAACCCTCGAAGCCATGCGTAATGCCGCCCAACAAAACGGTATGAGCATTCAAAAGGCAGAAGCCTTGAAAATCAATGACTACACCGCAGGCGCACTCGATCCGGGCGAATCCTCGCGTAGCATCGTCAAATTTGCCTTCAATGCCAGCCCCGGCGATGTATCGCCCGCTGTATTCACCTTTGATGAAGATGCCGTTGACTTTTACAACGATGCTTACGTAGTGGCTGCACTCGGTAGCGTTCATCCTGCGGGTATGCCACCCGTAGATGCCGTCCGTTCTATCATCACACAACAAGTGATAAAAGAGAAAAAAGGCAATGTCATCCAGTCCAAAATCGGTAATAATCTTGATGCGGTCAGCAGCAACTATGCCGATGTCAGCACAGAGGACAGAACGTTCAACTTCCCGCTTGGTATGCCCAACGAACCCAAAGTTAATGCCGCTATCAAAGGACTTGCCAACGGTCAGACCAAAACCGTAGTTGGTGATGCCGGCGTTTATGTCATCAAAATGAATAGCAAAACAGAAGCCGATGGTTCAGATATGGCAAAACTACAAAATACGCTTGGTACACAAACCCGTCAGGAAATGCTGCAAAGCACAACACTCATTGACGCACTCAAAAAGAAAGCAGATGTCTCTGACCAACGCTTTACTTTCTATTAAGCACTACATCTAACTACACATATAAAGGTCGTTTATACCGTTTTCGGAATAGACGACCTTTTTTTAAATTCCCAAAAACAAACTCCAAATTCTAATTTGGTTTACTGAAAATATCTTGACAATGTTAAATTAGATTTTTATTTACTATAAATAGGTGCTTCGATCTGAATTTAACCTAAAACTCGTCAGACATTTTCAAAATGTCAGACGAGTTTTAGGTTAAATTCGGGGCAGATTTCGACAAGTTTATCCAAACGACAAAAGTTTTGACACTTTTGGAATCTGATTTTAAAAATCAAAACAAAATTTAAATACTCCGTTTAAACGTAAGTAATGTGCTGATATTTAGTCAGTTACAAACCTTGACACCCTGCCCACGTTTAGCAAACTTGAAAAGTTTACCAAACGGCTTACTTATATTTTGTGTAAAATTAATATCGTATGAAATGTCAACCAATCAGATAAACTTGTCCGGAAAGTCTTAAAAAGTAGAAACAGAAATCAGTCAAAAAAATATTTTTATTATGAATTATTTTTCTAATTTATAATATTCTACATCAAATAAATCATTTATAAATATTTAATTTAAATTTTAATAAAAATAATATAAAATATTGTCAAATAAATTTAAAAGTATAATTATTGTTTTTTATCGAATAATACAATTTATTATTTTTTTAAATATTTTTAAAAAATATTTTTCAATAAAATAAATTATATATTTTAATTTTATTAAAATAAACTAATCACCAGTCAACTAATCACTAAATCAATGGAAGCATATATATACGATGCCGTCCGCACCGTAAGGGGCAAAGGCAATAAAAAAGGCGGGCTCAATTCCATCACACCCGTCGAATTGGCGACCCAAGTATTAAAATCCCTCAAAGAAAGAAACGAACAACTCGACACCGAGCAAGTCGAAGATGTGATATTGGGCTGCGTAGCGCAGGTCAAAGACCAAGGCGTGAACATCGCCAAATTTGCTGCACAAAATTCCGGTTATGGCGAACATCTCTGCGGCGTGACGCTCAATCGCTTTTGCGGTTCGGGCTTGGAGGCGATAAATCAGGCGGCGGCTTATGTACGTGCCGGATTCAGCAATATGCTCGTAGCCGGAGGTGTCGAAAGCATGTCGCGTGTGCCGATGGGCTCGGATGGCGGCGGTTTTTTGATGGACCCGGTTGGGATAAATGACAAACTCGTTCCGCAAGGTATTTCCGCTGATTTGATTGCCTCCAAATACGGTTACTCGCGTGCCGATGTCGATAAATTTGCCTACACCTCACAAATGCGCGCTAGCCAAGCCGAAGCCGATAATAAATTTGACTCGCGCATCGCCGTCAAAGACATCAACGGACTCGACGTATTGGCAAGCGACGAAATTATCCGCCCATCGACTACCGTAGAAACACTCGCAGGGCTGCAACCTTCCTTCGCCATGATGGGCGAAATGGGCGGTTTCGATGCCGTTGCGATTGATAAATATCCCGAAATCGAAGAAATCCAACACGTACATCATGCCGGAAATTCATCGGCTATCGTTGATGGTGCGGCGGCTACATTGGTCGGCAATAAAGCCACCGGAGATGCGATGGGTTTGAAGCCGCGTTTCAAAATCCGCGCTGCGGCGGTACTCGGCACCGACCCGACAATTATGCTCATCGGTCCTGCCCCCGCCTCCAAAAAAGCACTCAAACAAGCCGGCATGAACGTCAGCGACATCGACCTCTTTGAAGTCAACGAAGCCTTCGCAGCCGTACCGATGTATTTTATGGAACAAATGGGTGTTGACCATTCCGTTGTCAATGTCAACGGCGGTGCTATCGCACTCGGACACCCACTCGGCGCAACAGGTTGTATGCTCACCGGCACTCTCATGGATGAATTGGAAAGACGCGACCTGAATACCGGATTGATTACGCTTTGTATTGGTGGGGGAATGGGGATTGCGACGATTATTGAGCGAGTGTAGCGCAACGTAGCACGGTGCTTCCAGCCCGTGCATGTAGTATGCGGCACGGGCTAGAAGCACCGTGCTACGGGACTCCGTACTGACGACTTTAGCCGTCAAGTGACTGTTTATGAGGCGGTTGAAACCGTCTGTACGGGGCAACCTTCGATATCCAAACCTTATTTAGCGAGAAAGTAATGCGATGAATGAAGTATAATTTGGATAGAACGCGATGTTGAATATTTTTTTGATTGGATAAATGAAACGATAAGACCAAAAAGGTTAATAATGACACTTTTGTAGTGTTTTTTGCAGAAGGTCAGCGCAAGTGTTTTTCCCATAAAAAAATAAAAATTCACGTTTATATAAGTTAGTTTTGCAAGCGCATAGCGTTGACACTATTTGTAACAACGAATCTCTCCCCCCAACCTGAAAAGGCGCATAGCGTCGCCACCCTTCAACTTGGATTTTAATGGTGTCGCAGCTACGCAGCTAAAAGAAAGTGGATGAGTTGTCGGTTACAAATGGAATCGGAGCTAATGCACCTTGATAAAGAAATGAATATGAACTCACTTAAATTCGTTTTTCTATTTTCATTGATAATGGCTTGCCAAAATTCATCAGAAAAAAGTGTAGAAGATGAATCTTGTGAATGTGCTACGATACGGGCGGGGAAGTTTGCATACGCAGGAATCACTAATCCATTTTATATTGTTTCCAATTGTCCCGAAAATACGGATTTCAGTATCTCGTCTAATGCCGAAGTTACTTTTGTTTCTAAAAAACATTTTCTTGTAAAAGCTGATAAGCCTATGCGTGTCAGACTCGAATTAAATGTGAAAGAAGGTGATGAAACAAAAAAATTAGATGAGTTCAGTTTTGGAATGAGGCGTATTCCACCTCCTACGGCTGCGCTTAACAGAATTGGAAAAAGTACAATTGGTTTAGGTGAGTTAGATCAATATATCTCTGACTCCGGTATTCGTGCTGAACTGTTAAACCATGATATTGAGATAAAATTTCCTATTGTCAGCTACAACATTACGATAGCAAAAGAGGGGCAAAAATTTCTCTCATGTCAAAATGAAGGTTATAAATTTGAAACAGATTGTCAGGAAATTCTCCGGCAAGCAAGCCTCGGTGACATATTAATTTTTGATAAAATCATAACGAAAATTCCGATTGATAAAGAATTGGAAATTCAACCGCTTGTTTTGAGGGTGAAATAACGTTACCTTTTAAGATTTTTGAAGTCTTTTTTTACGAAAAATTTATACTAAAATCATACAAATGCAAAACATAAAAAACGACCTATTCCACTTCACCGTAGGCGATGACGGCATAGGCATATTCACCATAAATCAAGTCAATAATCCGACAAATTTATTCAGCACCGGATTTATCGGAGAATACCTAAAAGTAGCGCACGAAGCCCTTGCGGACGACAGTGTGAAGGGCATGATTATCACGTCAGGACGAAGTATGTTTATGCCCGGTGCCGATTTGCGCGAATTGAAAAATATGGGTGGTCGCGCTGCCGAACAATTTGCAGGTATGATGGAAATGCACGCTGCATTTCGCGCTATCGAAACGGGCAGCAAACCCTTCGTAGCGGCGATAAATGGTACGGCGATGGGCGGTGGTTTGGAGTTGTGTTTGGGTTGTCATCATCGGATTGTATTGAATAATATTAAGATTAAATTGGGCTTCCCGGAGTCGAAAGTCGGCTTGTTGCCCGGCGGTGGCGGTACGGTCAAATTGCCCTATTTGATGGGCTTGCAAAATGCGCTGATGTACCTGATGCAAGGCAAAGAAGTGCGTCCGCCGCAAGCGGTGAAAGACGGTTTGGTGGACGATACGGCGGAGACTCCCGACGAACTGATAGCGAAGGCGAAAGATTGGATTCACAATAATCCAAAACCGGTGCAGCCCTGGGACAATAAAAAACACCGGATGCCCGGCGGTAGTTTTTGGTCGCCCGGCGGTGTGCAGACGATGATTGGTGCGATGGGCAACCTCACCAAAATGGCGCATGGCAATTATCCGGCGCAAAATTATATCCTAAAAGTGGTGCATGACGGGATGCAAGTGACGATAGACCGCGCATTGGAAATCGAGGCGCGATATTTTGTCAAATTACTCGATTCTAAGGAAGCGAAAAACATGATTCGCACCGGATTTATGGGCATACAAGCCGCCAAAAAAGGCAAAGCCCGACCCAAAAACGAGCCGCCTTACGAGACTAAAAAACTCGGCATTTTGGGCGCGGGCATGATGGGTGCGGGTATCGCGTATGTGTCTGCGAAGGCGGGTATGGACGTGGTGCTCAAAGACTTAACGGTAGAAGGCGCAGAGCGCGGCAAGGCGTATTCCAAGAAATTACTGGACAAAGCAATCGCAAGAAAACGCTCTACGCCCGAAAAAGCCGAAGCCTTACTATCACGCATCCAAGCTACGGACGACCCCGCCGCGATGCAAGGTTGCGACTTGGTGATTGAGGCGGTTTTTGAAGACCCGAATTTGAAAGATAAGGTGACGAAAGAGACGGAAGCGGTCTTGGCAGCCGATAAAATTTATGCCTCAAATACTTCTACAATTCCGATTACTTTATTGGCAAAAAGTTCTGCACGACCCGAAAATTTTATCGGGATTCACTTCTTTTCTCCGGTCGATAAAATGCCTTTGGTGGAGATTATCGTCGGCGAAAAAACGGAGGCGAAAGCCATTGCCGCTGCGGTGGATTATACGGTGGCGATTGGCAAAATTCCGATTGTGGTCAATGACAGTCGCGGCTTTTTCACCTCGCGTTGCTTCGGAACTTTTGTGGCAGAAGGGATGTTTATGTTGGAAGAAGGTGTGCCGCCTGCAATGATTGAAAATATCGCCAAACAAAGGGGCATGCCCGTCGGTCCGCTTGCGGTGCATGATGAGGTGACGCTTACCCTCTCGCTGCACGTTTTTGAAAGCGACCCTACGCCCAACAAGCCGAAATATGCCATGCGTTCCTACGAAATCATCAAAAATCTGGTCGAAAATCACGGCAGAACGAGCAAAAAAGACGGCAAGGGTTTCTACGATTATCCGAAAGGCGAAAAGAAAAAATTGTGGAAGGGTTTGGCAGATATTTACCCGCCCGACATCAACACGCTCGACAAGGAAACGATTGCCAAACGCATCATGCACCGTCAGGCATTGGAGAGTTACAGATGTCTCGACGAAGGCGTACTCAACTCGGTGACAGATGGCGATATTGGCTCGGTCTTGGGTTGGGGATTCCCGATTTATACGGGCGGTGCTTTGTCGTATATTGACTTCGTAGGGGTGCGCGATTTTGTGGCGGATTGCGATAATTTTATGGAGCGATTTGGTGAACGGTGGTTGGTGCCGGATAGTTTGAGGGCATTGGCAGAAGCGGGGAAATCGGTGCATGAGTTTAGTGGGAAAGCGGCGAAGGAGGCGGTTTAAAATTTATTCAAAAAATACAGGCACAGTAGGGACAAGGCATGCCTTGTCCCTACTGTGCCTTTTAGGAGAATGTCACAGACATTCTCCATTTTCATTTTACAGTTTATCAACCAATCAACTCAATCAACTCAATCAACTCAATCAACCAATCAACTCAATAAACTACTCCCTAAGCACCTTCCGAACTGCCCTACCATCATCCATAACGACAAAATATACCGCAGAAGTCAATTGACTTAAATCAATAACTTTAGTATTCAGTCCGATGTCGGGTCTAATATTTTCTTCCATAATAGTACGTCCGAGTACATCGGTGAGTTTGAAATTGATGTCATCTGAATTGATGGTTTCAAATAATATCGTCAATTCATCGTTCGTCGGATTCGGGAATATATCAACAATAAAGTCTGTCTCAAATTCGGTCAATTCGATAGATGTATTAGTCGGTGGCACAAAGAGCAAGTCAGTGAAATTGCCGGTATATGTAGCCAAGACCGTATCTGTAGCACCTGTCGCGAGGTCAATTTGATAAATTTGGTCACAAGAACCACCATACAAAATACCATTTCCAACATATTCAATGGTTTGTCCGTCACATCCGTCGGGTGCGGTATAGTTGACCAAATTGACGGGACTGCCGGATAAATCAAATTCGTGCAGTGTTGAATCGGCAGCAAAATAGATTGTATTATCATCAAAATTATAACTCATACTCCCTAAACTAGTTTCCAAATATATTGATACAACACTCAAAGTCATAGGCACAGGTACAGGATTGGTCAACATTCCTGCGGGAATGACCTTTATACGGGTTTCGTGCGGAGGGTTGAAAAACTCTTCAAAAATCATTAAATACAAATTACCCGAATTGTCGAAAGTCATACCGCGTATAGTACCTCCGACAATATAATTGTCAAAAGATATAAGACCTAAATCTACCGTCGCAGCCGTTGCTATATCTACCGAATAAAGATTAATCCCACCTGCCGAATTATCAGCCAGCAAATAATACAAACCATCAACAGGGTTATAATCAATAGCATAGTAATCAATGGTATCGTTAAAACCCGTCGAAGGATCGGGTATCTGAATTGGCGGAACTACGAAAGTCGGGTCATCTGTCACCGTACTCAGGTCAGAGGAGACATTAAATACACCTCCAATCCATGTGCCGCTGGCATTAAGACCCAGTAATTGCCCCGGTACAAAAACTGAATCTTGTAAATATAGTTCCACTGACTGTTCCGAGGCAACCGAAGTAGGTGCAGTAGCTTGAACGAAAGAAAAATGTGCAAAACACAATAAAAGTAATGAGAGTATAAGGGGATGACGGGAGTAAAAACGGTTTTTCATGATACTTCTGAATTTGGATTGAAAAATTGAGTTATAAAATAAAGCATACGTATCGTATTCGATGATACAATACATAGAAAAAACACCCAATATATAAAATATTAGTATAATAGATAGAAGTGTAGTTGTAGGTTAATTTCGGGTTAATTTTTGATTGTATTGAATTAAAGTGTAGCTATTCAATGCGATAAAGATAGGAAAAATTTATGAATAATAAAATTTTTATGTATTAAAATATTTTGAGTATAACATGTATCTTGTCTCTTATTCGATTTTTTACAGCCAACGTCTATTGTTGAATTTGGGTTAAAACTCGTCAGACATTTAGATTTTACCGGAAAAAATATGGGGTTATTGATGAATTTAGAAAATGTCAGACGAGTTTTAACCCAAATTCGGAAAAAATATCCATACATATAGTTAGTATTTTACATTAATTTACTTTAGCTGTAAAAGTGTCAACTACCTTGATGCACTTGTCAATGAATCGAAGTATTATTATATTGTTGGCGAAGAATGAATCGTTATTTTATGAAAAATGAGCGACGAACAAAGTACAAGAAATAACGCACACAAATTAATCGACTGCATCCTCATTGCGGTGTTGTGGTTGGTGGCTATTTTGCTGGTTCATCCAATGGGGAATTTTCCCTTGAATGATGATTGGGCTTATGCTAGCGATGTCAAAAATCTACTCGAAACGGGTCTTTTCAATCCTATCGGGTGGACGAGTATGTCCTTATTGACACATGTATTGTGGGGAAGTTTGTGGTGTTCGATTTTTGGATTTTCGTTTGAAGTATTGCGAGCTTCTACCCTAATAATTTCCTTAATTTGTTTGTGGAATGTTTATCTGATTGGGCGTGAAATAGGGGCTTCGCGTTGGCTTGCCTTGTTGCTTACGTTCAGCCTTGCATTTAATCCGATTTATTTTGCTTTGTCCTTTACCTTTATGACGGAGGTGTCGTTTATGGCTTTCGTTTCGTGTGCGACTTTATTTTTTATTATATATTTAAAAAATAATTTAATTATACATTGGTGGCTTGCTATCGTGTTTTGCATCATCGCTACCTTGAGTCGGCAGACGGGTTTGTTTCTTCCGCTGGCATTTATATTTATTTTTTTCATGAAAAAACATCCAGAAAAACACGCAACTCAATACTCGCAACTCGCCATTTATCTCCTTCCTTTTCTTCTTTCTTTTGCTGCGCTAAAATTATATGAATCCCTCATGTTTTCTACCGGAAAAATACAGGCTTTATATGGCTTGCAGGTCGATGAATTGAAATATTTGCTGCTGAATATACCTGAAATATTGCCTGTTCGGGTCTTGCGAAATATTTATCAAGCATCGCTATATCTTGGTTTGATGGGCTTGCCGATTTGGGTATTTTTGGCTTTCCGTACCGACGACTTTCCCGAATCAAGTTACGGAACAGGTAGCCGTCATACAAGCTACTCGACGGCTAAAGTCGTCGGTACGGTTTTTCCAATTTCATTTTTAATTGCTGTAATGATAAATGACTCACAAATGCCAACGCTCGTAGGTATTTTGGAGACTTCGGGTATAGGTCCGCGTACATTGCACGATGTGTATTTTCTTCAAATTCCAACAGATGAATTACCGCCTTTCTTTTGGAAAATTATCACTTATGTGGGCGCATTGGGTACAGGGTTGATGTGGGCTTTATTGGTATGTAGTTTTTTGTTTATATTTAAAAAAGAAAAAAATAATGCCTTGGGAATGTTCGGGCGTATTCGTCGGACACTTTTGAAGTTTCAGACGAGTAAGTTGTCTGGCTTATTTTTGTTACTAAGTGCGACGATTTACTTTGTACCATTTGCTTTGGTGGGGTTTTATGACAGGTATTTATTACCTTTGATGATAGTCGTACCGCTTGGTGTGCTAGGGATGTGGATGTCTAATTTGACACCTTACCAAGATGGAACAGCCTCCGAATCGGGGTGCAGAATGACGGTTTCTTTTGGGAGTGTATTCGGGATTTTTCTTGTATTTCTAATGGCAATATTCAGCATCACCGCTACGCACGACTACCTCGCATGGAACAGCGCAAGGTGGCAAGCCCTCCATGATTTGACGGTCAAAGAAAACATCCCGACGACACATATTGACGGTGGATTTGAATTTGGCGGTTGGTATAATTTTCATGAAATTGAGATGGCAATGGATACACAGAAAAGTTGGTGGTGGGTGATGGAAGATGATTATATATTGACGTTCGGCGAGATACCGGACTACGATATTCATTCGGAATACATTTATCATTCATGGTGGCGGGGCGAGCGGCGTATTTTGGTTTTGAGTCAATGTAAGGGAAAATGATTGTTACTCGATCTTCAAGTTTTTTTAAATAACATTGGTAATAATTTTATTATAAATAATAAAAATGTTTTAATTATAAATAAATTTATTATTTTAATAATTTTAAAAAATTGATAATTAAATTTTTATAAATAAAAAAAATAATATCGTGCCAATTTCTATATATTTTCAATAAAAAAACTTGAAGGTAAATTGTTGATAAGTTTAATATTTAAAATGATACATTTTCCTCTTTTTTTCATGTCATTTAAATATAGGGCAAAGCGCATATTTCGTGTCTTTACAACAATGTCCTTAGCTGGACTTTGGACATTGGGGAATTAGGAAATTTGGTATTAGGTATCCCGATAGCTATCGGGATTTTTATCAAATAATTATAAAATTAAATTAATTGAATATTTTTTTAGCTTAATAAAAATAAAATAACTGATAATCAATTACTTACGATTTAAAACCTAATTTCCCAGTTACCTAATTTCCAAAATGTCCAAAGTCCAGCTTAGATTATGATGATTTCAATTTAAATGGCATTACACATTAATGTAAATATACCAACAACTTTTTATATGATACTCAAATATTACCATACAACTTTTCTATTTACAGCTATATTTTTACTATTTCAATGTATCATAAATGCCCAACCACTGGAGGTGACAGATGGTGATACACCACCTTTCGAGCCGGAGAATATTTTGGAGAATTACTTTTTCGGAGGTGGGGTAGAGATTTTGAATATTACTTTCAACGGTGCGCCAAATGCAGTGGGCTTTTTTGACGGTACAACTTCAAATATCGGCATTGACAGGGGAATTATACTCACATCGGGCGATGCTGATAATGCGGAAGGTCCTAATATAGATGATGCTGTCGAAGGCGTTAATTTCTTACAGGATGAGGAGGACTTGGAGCTGCTCATTCCCGGATTTGATATTTTAGATCCTGTGGTGTATGAGATACAATTTATTCCTTTCGATACCATTGTCAGATTCAATTATGTATTCGGCTCCGATGAATACCCCGAATATGCACCGCCTAGTAACAGTGCCTACAACGACGTATTCGGCTTCTTCATCAGCGGACCCGGCATCAACGGACCATTTACCGATAATGCAGAAAATATTGCTTATCTGCCCGATGGCGTAACGCCCGTTTCTATCAATAATGTCAATGCCATTACCAATAACCAATACTACATTGATAATGATAATGGAGCAACGGTAGAATACGATGGCTTTACCGTTCCGCTCGAAGCCTCTGCGATTGTTATACCTTGTGATACTTATAATATCAAAATTGCCCTAGCGGATGCAGGTGATGCCCAACTGGATTCAGGGGTCTTTCTGGCATCGGGAAGTTTTGGTACGGATGCCCTCAACATCAGCGTCAATACATTTAGCCCAGATTCTACTATGGTGGAAGGTTGCGTTCCGGCTGCTGTTGAGTTTACTTTGGCTATTCCTACTGAAGTCGATTTACCTATTGATTATAATATTTGGGGAACCGCTCAAAACGGTGTTGACTACGACCCTGTTCCAACGAGTGCTATCATTCCGGCAGGGCAGGATTCGCTCACACTGCTTTTCAATCCTATTGAAGATGGTATAGCAGAAGGCTTGGAAGTAATTTATCTTGAAGTACAAACAAATATATGTGGAAAAGATACCTTTGCGATATACATTGACGATAACCAACTCGTACCGCCTGCATTGAGTGATGAAACAATATGTGAAGGTGAAAGTATATCCGTAGATGCCACCTTACCCATTACACTTCCCGAAAGTACGACTTTTACCAATAATCAATCTGTGGATATAACCGATAATCAACCCACAAATCCGGTATTTTCTACCATTGATATTTTTGGTGCTATTCCCGAACAAATTGTAGAGGGTTCTATATTATCCGTTTGTATTGATATTACACATACCTATGTCGGTGATTTGGATATTTACCTTATTTCGCCAAACGGTCAATTTCTTAACCTCTCCACCGATAATGGCGGTAGCGGCGACAATTTTGAACAGGCTTGCTTTACCCTTGATGCAAGTACGCTTATTCAGGGCTTAGTCTCTGCGGACACCCCGTTCACCGGAGATTATCTGCCTGAATCCCCTTGGGAAGATATTTACGGTGCAGACATGAACGGTGTTTGGACCCTGCAAATTTCTGATGATTCACCCGGCTTTACAGGCACACTCAATAGCTGGTCTATCACCATACCGCCAATTTACGGTATCGGCTATACATGGGAACCCACCGAAGGAGTCTCTGACCCCAACGCACCCGATGTCGATCTTTCACCCACTCAAACTACGACATACTACATCACTGCAACGGACACTTATGGTTGTTCAACTATGGATTCTATGACCGTTAATGTCTCTCCGGGACTTCCTGCGCCTGTGGTGACTTGTGATGATTCCGTCAACGGTCAACTCACGTTTTCATGGGATGCCATTCAGGGAGCAACAGCTTATGAAATCAACGTAAATGGTACAGGTTGGGTCATACCTTCCGATAATCTTTCTCACTTTATAGCGGGTTTGAGTGACGGACAAGTGGTAACGGTGGAAGTACGCGGAATTTCGATAGGCACTTGCGCTTCTCTTACTGCCATTTTATCTTGCACTGCCACCAATCCGGGCTGCGCTTTGCTTCCCAACATTGATACTACACAAGATGTCACCTGCAACGGTGATACCAACGGAAGCGCAACGGTATCCGTCACAGGAGGTACTGCGCCTTATACCTACACGCTCAACGGCATGAGCCAATCCAATGGAACATTCACCAATCTGGCAGCAGGAAATTATACCCTTAGTATCGAAGATAATCTTGGATGCGCGACCACCCAAACTATAATGATTGACGAACCCGATATACTTGAATTGACAGCCACGCACACCAATACATCGTGTGGTGGTATTTTTATCACTAATGACGGTACTATCATGCTGACCGCTTCCGGCGGAACGCCGGATTATATGTATAGTTTAGATAATGTAAATTTTACAAATAATAATATATTTGAAAATTTAGGTGAAGGTGATTACACACTTTACGTGAATGATGTGAATAATTGTGAGGCTTCTGTTGAAGTAACTGTCAGCTCACCTCCGGGTTTGGGGCTTAATTATGAACTAGACGGCTTCTTCTGTAATGGAGATGAAGGAACGATAACCATAACTGCCGGTGGCGGAACACCGGACTACATGTATAGTGTTGGCTACGGGTATCAGGTATCAAATATATTTGAGAATGTTCCGTTCACTGTTGGAGGTGTTTTTGTAATGGATGCCAACGGTTGTGAATTTCACACTGACATTAGTATTATAGAACCCACACCGATCACGCTCACCACATCCAACACCCCTGCAAGTTGCAATGGCGGCACAGACGGTTCAGCTACTGTCGAAGCTACGAATGGCGAAGCACCTTACAACTACCAATGGGATAGCAATGCCAATAATCAAACGACTCAAACCGCCACCGACTTAGCACTTGGTTCGTATAATGTTACGGTAACAGACAACAACGGCTGTACCGCAACTACGGTAGCAAGTGTTCCCGAATTGTCCTCATTGGAATACACCATTGAAGGTTCTGAACTTGATTGTAATGGCGATACAAACGGTACGGCAAGTGTCACCGTCACCGCAGGCACCATGCCATACAATTATGAATGGAGTAACGGACAAATCACCGAATCCATTAGCGGACTTTCCTGTGGTATATACACCATTACCATTACCGATGGAGGCGGATGCAGTGCAGTGAATAATATAGAAGTCATTGAACCCGAAGCACTTACGCTTGACTTAACATCTACAAATGCGCTTTGCAACGGAGATACGGGTACAATCACCGGCACAACCAACGGCGGTACAACACCATATTTATATGAGTGGAGTAATGCCGAGACTACTGCCAATATTAATGCCACAGCCGATACCTATATATGTACGGTGACAGATGCCAATGGCTGTACCGCCACAGCAGAAGCTAGCATTACCGAACCCGCTCCGCTCATTTTAAATTATACCAATACAAATATAGATTGTAATGGAACAGGTGACGGTACAATCACTTTAACAGCCTCCGGTGGAACGCCCAACTATATGTATAGTTTAGATAATGTAAATTTTCAAAATAATAATATATTTAATAATTTGAACGGCGGTAATTACATAGTATATGTCAATGATGCGAATGACTGTACAGCTATGCAGGAGGTAACGATTACGGAGTCCTCCACGATCACTTTAATGCTGACCTCAACAGCCGAATCTTGCGATGGCAATGACGGCACAGCTACTGTTACGGCTGCTAATGGTGCGGGCGATTACACCTACCTTTGGACTGGCGGACAAAGCACTGCCATTGCCTCTATGCTCAATGCAGGCACATACACCGTCACTGTTACGGATGCCAATGACTGTACGGCGATAGACAGCATTGAGGTAGCTTCATCTGCCAATATTCAGCTTGGCGCAACGGCTACGGATGTCACTTGCTTTGGTGCTGCCGATGGTGAAGGTATTGTCATTGCCGATGGCGTACCGCCTTACACCTATCTTTGGGATGCCAATGCCGGAAATCAAACCGGCGCATCTGCCACAGGATTGAGTGGTGGCACATACACCGTTGAAGTAACGGATGGCACAGGTTGTACTGCGGCTACCAATGTCATCATCAATGAACCTGACCAACTCATCCTAGACATCACAGGTGTGAACCTGTCATGCAGCGGCGAAGCCAATGGTGGGGCGAGTGTAACGGCAAGCGGCGGCACAGGCACTTATCTGTATGAATGGAATAATATGGAAAGTACACCGCAAATCAACGACCTCTTTGCAGGTGATTATTCGGTAACGGTAACGGATACCAATGGCTGTCAGGAGACCGCCACCGTCACCCTCACACAGCCTGCCGAATCCATTAGCATCAATGCGGTGGGTAGTACGGTTGACTGCTATGGTGACAGCAATGGTACAATAACTGTCAATGCCGCAGGTGGTACGCCACCATACATATATAGTCTTGATAATGAGAATTTTACAACATCCAATATGTTTAGCGGACTGTCGGCGGATACATACACCGTTTATGCTCAGGATGCTACGGGCGATTGCCTTGCCAATACCACAGCCACCGTCACCGAGCCTGCTGAATTACTGGTGAATGCAGGAGAAGATATTGAATTGATTTACGGAGATTCCATTACACTCACTGCAACACCGAACCTGCCGGGTGACTATAGCTACTCATGGTTTTCCTTTGCGCCCGACTGGAATCTGAGTTGTACTGATTGTCCTGAACCATTGGCTAAACCTTCCTATCAAACAGGTTACACCGTCACCATAGCAAACGAAAATGGCTGCGAAGCTACGGATGATATTAATATTTATATTAAAAAAGAGCAACTCATTTTTGTTGCCAATGCCTTTACACCAAACGGTGATAGTTTCAATGACTTCCTATATGTACAAGGTAGCGTTGCTGCCGAAGAGGTGACGGTCTTTCAAGTTTATGACCGTTGGGGCGAGTTGGTTTTTGATAATCGAAATATAGCTTTGAATGATAAAGAAGCCGGTTGGGACGGTACGCTCAATGGACAAGAAATGAATCCGGCAGTCTTTGTATGGTATGCCGAAGTGCGCTTTGTTGATGGTTCGGTTTTGCCTTATACAGGGAACAGTACCTTGATACGATAAGGGATAAATCTTCCATGAATAAATCATATCCATGGAAGATTTAATGAATTTATATTTACATTACGATGGACAAGCGGCTACATGAAATACCTCAAAAGTAGCTTCACCACGAACTTCAAAACCACCATGAAATTCTACTTCATTTGAGAAGTATATATTAGCTTGCTCATTGTCATGAAGAGTAGGTGTAGGATTGTTACCACAAGCTTCTATGGTTACTTTGTTACCATAATACGCTATCTGTGGATAACCAAAATGGCAAATTGTCTTGTCATTAATGACAGCATCACATACTCGATATTGTTTTAGACCACCGCCCAAGCCACAATGAATAATATCTATTTGGCATGGGCTGAGTGCATTGGCTCCTGCATAATCCATCACATTATTGGAACATCCGGGTTGGTTTCCCTGATTCCAACCACACGCAGGGTGGTGTGTTGCATTATATGTATTTAGCATGTCATAAGCAGAAACTGTATCATTACAACCATCATCACAACTAGGAGAGTATGGACATGGAGGTCCATTATTATATCTTACAGTATGGGATAAGCCCAAAAGATGACCAAGCTCATGTTGAAAACTACCACCTACTGAGTGCATCGTCCAACCGTATTCAGCATTAGGATTTTGTGCATGAGCAACATATTGTGAGTAAACATTTGCAAGTTTTGTATATTTGGTGGTAGAAGTATGCCCGAGAGAACTTGCATAACCAGCTACACTCGTTTGCCCTTGAACATCAGTCAAAAGAACTTGCATAACATGGTCTGGATTTTCTTTGTAAGTGTTGTAGGTAGAACTACTAAAATTAAAGTTAAAATGACTATTATCTCTATGAAAATAGACTGCATCTAGGACATATTGATAATTCTTAGGAGGTGTTGGGATTGTATTCATGGCAGGAATATTTTGTGTAGAATTCCATGCTGCATGCCCGTTAATCCATTCAAGTACATCCCGAGAAAAATCATATCCTGTTAAAGTTCCACCGTTATTATCACCTGTTTCAGTAAAATTACCTGTTCCATTATTTCTCAAAAAGTAATGTACATTAATCCTCAAAATTTTTAATTCGGAAGAATTAGGATTTCCACATGGGGTGTTTCCAGAGCGGTCACTTGAGTATGGCAGACAATTCGTTAAATTAACTGTACTCTGCGCTTTTATATGAATTGAACTGAATATGCAAAAAATAATAATCACAATTTTGCTATATAATATTTTCATGTTTTTATAATTTTAAATGTTTTAAGAAAATTATCTTTATCAAAAAGAGATATGAAATAAATCCCTTTATTCAAATTTTCAATATTCACACTATCTCCAATATTATTATTACGAAAGCATAATTTTCCCTCAATGTCGTGTATTAAAATATCAACCCTACTTAAATCCTGTATATTTTTGAAATAAATTACATTATTAGTAGGATTTGGAAATACATCTATTGAAGATTCGGATACTACTACCTCGTCAGAGGTAATAATGCCGTAACAAAACTCAAAGGTATTATTGGTAAATGGAATATGCCCAACTTCATTGTTGAAATAGCAAACAAGTTGCTCGTAACTTCCTCCAACATCATTAGGGAAGTCTATTTGACATGCCCATGGTGTCGGACGAGGTAAAAATGTTGAACTAGAGCCTACTCCGACTAATATTTGTTCTCCCAATTCCCAAAATTGGTTCGGTTTTGTATGTTGTATTTCTACATCAATTCCACTAAATGATTCCATTGTACGTTCATTGATTGTAATGACATCGCTATTGGGAAAAACTCCACCATTAGGACATTCATAATCATTATTATCTGAAATCGTCCATGAGTCACCCACATTAGCGGAAAAATCATACAGTAATAAAAAAACGTCATCTTTATACCTATAAATCTGATTATTTTCTTCGTACATATACTCAGTTTTTAGATACGATTCTGGTGTAGTATAGGTATCTGAACCATAACCCTCAATAAAAAATTCCGTAATATCTATTTTTTTTACTGTTTGTCCATTGATAATAGTATCTCCAACCATCCTGAGAACTTGGTAATGATTGGTAGTCATAGCAATCATTTTATAAACCCAAGTAGCACCGGGCGCATCCCAATCTATGGTAGTTTGTGCTTCGGTATTTTTTGGAGTGAGCAAACCAACTAAAAGCACTAATGAAATAATGACATACTGTTTTAATTTCATAATATTATTTTTTAGTTAATGTTTTAACTTCTTGTTGAAGTTGTGTAATTATTATCTCCAGATTTTCAATGACTTTATTTTGCTCTTTTACAGCTTCTGTCAAAATAGGTATCAGCGCAATATAATCTATACTCATATACTCACCATTGGTTTCCACTATTTCTGGTATGATTTCCTTGACCTCTTGTGCAAGAAATCCGTGCCTTATCGCTGTTTGTGCTTCACTATTATCTTGTCTTTGTGCATCTATTGTTTTTTGTTTTGTAGGAGATATGTATGTTCCTTCGTCTGCCTCACCCGGAGGGAGTTCTTTATATTTCAGATTATATTGGTAGCTTTTTAAACCAAGCACCAAACTAAGGCAATTATTACCTTGCAGTCTGTTAATATTCGTTTTCAATTTTTCATCAGAAGAAACCATTAATGTACCATAAGTACCAATATTACCATTGACATCTAATTTGTGCCATGGTTTTCTACCAATACCCACATAGCCATTATTGTCTTTGATAAATAATTTATAGTTCCCATGATTGGGAGCGGGCCACGGTCTCCAAAAATTAAAACCATTATCATAATGTTCCATTGACCAGGCACCATTCATTGGGGTATTATTATGCTTCCCAAAGGTAAGTACCTTGTATTGGTCGTAACCGATTTGGATATAAGCATCATTTCTTATCCTAAAACTGCCATCTTGGGCATAGCTTTGATAAGAGTAAGCACTCAAAAAAATGAGTAATAAGAGAATTTTTTGAAAAGTTTTCATAATTTTGAAACGTTTTGAATTAAACAATTGCAAGGGTAGGTAGCTACTAAACAAGCCTACTCTTGCTTTACTTCTTTAGAATAACGGAAAATATACACCAGATTGAAAAATAGGTGTAAAAAAGATATTTCGTTGTGTTGATGGTTAATTGTCGTTGTGTATGGCTACAAAGATAAGCCCCCCCCCCTCACTTTTGCAAGTTTTTTAGGAATTTAATATATAAAAAGTATATTCGAAGGTTTGAAAATCTATTGAGGTTATTAGTTGAAAGTCTGTATGCTACACAATATTATTGAAAATATATCATTTAAAAACAATATAATCCACTTCAAAGTCAAATGCCCCTGCACGTTTTTCTCTGGTAATAAAACCCAAACGAATCGTATTTGCCAATTGTTCCGATGTCATCGTATTGCCCGTAGGACGACCCAAAATACACTCGTCAATAGATTCCAAAACTATGGTTGCCACTGCCCATTCGCCATTGGTGGGTTTTAGGTTGGCGGTATAATTGGGTAGATAATATCGCCGATGTTGTGCCAATCGAAAACCTATCGTATAATCCGTTGATTTGTAGCGTATTTCGACAATCTTAAATCCAGACAAATCCATAGCTCGTTCAGGGCTTCGCAGCGAACTGAAACCACCATTATTTTCGAGCGATACCAAGCCTTTGAAGCGCAAGGTCGTTTCACTCAGCAGCCCTTCACCTTCCGACAATCCACCCATCACACCGTCATTTACAATTTGCCAATCTATGCCATCGGCTTCACTGCCAAAGTCGATTTTATATTGAGCGGAAGATATATTGGAAAGTATCATAATAAGGAATAAAAGGAGTATATTTTTCATGATAAATTTTCTGTGAGAAACAGGTATTCCTTTATTTTGTTCAATTCGTATAGAACGTAGATTTGGCAGATTAAACGGATGACGCAGATTTTTCGATAGTACGTGAATGTTTTTATTTTTAAAAAATATTTATACAAAAAAAATAATTTATCTAAATTTTGGGTAAAAGTAGTGAACACTTTTTTATTCCATTTTAAAATGAAAAACAATATTCAGAACTCCGTTTACTAAACTTCAAAGAGTTTGGTAAACGTAAGTAAAGCACTGATATTTAAATAATTACAAATCTTGGTGATATACTTACGTTTACCAAACTCGAAAAGTTTAGTAAACGGGTTACATTATTTTTTGTTGGTATAAAGTGTTAACCACTTTTCTAAACATGCCAAATATTTATACAAAAAAAATCCGCGTAATCCGCTAAATCTGTGTAAATCCGCGTTCTATTATTTCGTATGTACTACACAGCAATCGGTGCGACCAAGAGATGTTCGGGAATACCAAATGAATTGACCAGACAATTTGCCTCTGTCCGAATCTCAGCACACAGTTTATCCACTATACGCGTGACAGCTTCGGTTTTATCAGTTTTCATATATCCTTTTTCCAGATACCAGCCTTTATGTTGCTCAATGGTGTGCAAGGCGAAAAGGTCGCACATTTTATCCAAAATATTTTGTAATTCCAAATTTTCGACTTGCTCAATAGCATGGGCAAATTGTTCCAAGACCACCCGCTCTGCGTGGGCATGTCCAAGTGCAATCATATCATTCTGACAGCGAATAAAAGCATCGTAAGGATTCATCCCCATTTTGCGATGACGGCGAATGCTCTGCCCCAAATCCATCACCATTTTTCGTTCTCTTTTTTTGAATAAATCGACGTGATAAGGCGTGTCCAACAGGTGTTCTTCTCCGGTATTTCCGCTATCATTAAATGGTGAAATAGACTCTGCAAATTGTTTACCGTAAGTGACAAATAATTCCCAGAAATTGGTGTTTTCAAATTCCTCTTTGAGGTCGGTCAGCAAGCCCTTTGCCACCAGTTGCATCAGTACGGTATTGTCTCCTTCAAATGTCGTAAAAATATCTGTATCTGCCTTTAAATCAGCAAATTGGTTCTCTGCCAGATAGCCTTTTCCACCGCAGGCTTCGCGGCACATTTGAAGCGTATGCGTGGTGTTCCATGTACTGTACGATTTGAGTGCAGCGGCAAGGGTTTCAATCTCGCGGCTGTCCTCTTCAGTGCGCTTGGCAAAGCGTTTTAAGAGGTATTTATGTGCAGCATCGAGGGCGTAGGCTTTGGCGAGGAGGGGCATCAGCCGGCGTTGGTGCGAAGGGTAATCGAGTAGTAAGGTTTCGGCTTCATTTTCGGGTCCGAACTGACGGCGTTTCAAGCTGTGTTTTATGGCAATGGTTAAGCCTTTTTTGGCAGCACTCAGACCCGCCATCGGCACACATACACGACCACCGACAAGCGTACCAAGCATGGTAAAAAACCGTCGTCCAAGACTCGGAATCGGACTCGTATAATTGCCTTGGGCATCCACATCACCAAAGCGATTCAACAAATTTTCGCGCGGTATGCGGACATTCGTAAACCATATCCGACCATTATCCACACCATTCAAACCGACCTTATATCCACAGTCTTCGACGCGAACTCCGGGCAGGGTTTCGTGTGCGTCATTGCGAAGCGGTACGAGAAAAGCGTGTACGCCATGATGTTCGTCATTCGTAATTAGTTGTGCGAAAACGCTTGCCATTTTGCCATGCAAGGCATTACCGATGTATTCTTTTCCGGCATTTTCATTGGGTGTATTGATGATAAATTCTTCGGTTTGCGAGTCGTAAGTGGCAGTGGTTTCGAGTTGGCGGACGTTGGAGCCATGCCCCGTTTCGGTCATCGCAAAACAGCCGGGCAAATCAAGTGTGCCTGCATCTGTAAGGTATTTATCGTAATGTTTTTGTGTACCCAATCCTAAAATACTTCCGCCAAACAGACCAAACTGCACCCCGAATTTTATCGCCAAACTAATGTCGTGATAACCCAACATTTCAAAGACGGTTGCATAGAGCATAATGTCGTCCTCGCCGCCATTGGCTTTGGGATAAGAGATAGCACCCAAGCCTTGCGCCGCCATCATTTTCGACCATTTGAGGGTTTGTTCGCGGTACGCTTCTTTATCTTTTATAATACGTAACTGAAATTCCGGGTCGGCAAGCAACTGACGCATACGTTGTTTCATTTCCGCTTGTTCGCCTTCCAATAGCTGCGTCATTTCGGCTGCATCGAAACAGGGAATCTGCTCCATTTCAGATAGCCGCTCGCGTTGTTGGTCGGAGAGGATATTGCGGAAATCTTTGAAATTGACATAACCCAAAGCCAGTTCGACTTCTTCCATCGCCATACGCGCCGAAGGGCTATCCCAATTTGTCGTAGCCACGCCACTTTCTGCCATTTGCAAACTCAAATCTGCCAATGACTGCCGCGAACCGGCATCCAATTTTTCCGATGCTTCACGTATCAATTTCACCCAACTGCCCATCAATTCAGGCGAAGGTGGCTGTGCCGGATTGCTCCATTCCATAATCAAATCACGCTCGCTAGCAGTGAGCCAATTCATTTCGTTTGCCTTCTCCCGAATGAGTTTTATCTCACTGGGCATCAAGGCTTTATCTGCCCATCCGACATAGAGTAAAGGCAAGAAAGGGAGGACGTTTGGGGCTTCTTTGAGGATGTCTTGGGTAGGTGTAGCAACCATTTTTTTTATTTAAAATTCCAAAAAACAAATTCCAAATTGCAATGAGGGTTTATCGAAATTGGAACTTAGGATTATAACAGGATTGGGTGGGAAGATGTTTTACATCTATTTTACTTTATTGATTAGCGATTTTTGACAAGTTCATCCGTAAGATAAAAGTAGTTGACATTTTTTCACGCAGAGTTCGCAGAGATTTGATGTAGTGTTCCTCTGCGAGCTCTGCGTTCTCTGCATAATACTCAATTTGGATAATCTATTGGACTTTGGACAAAATGGGAATTAGGAAATTGGGAAACTCGGTTTAAAACCTTAACTCATTGATAATCAATTGAATAAATTTTATTAATAAAATAAAACATGTAATTAATTACTTTTTGTAAAAATCTAAAAAAGAAGGGTTTACCTAATTTTCCAATTCCCCAATTTCCTTTGTCCAAAGTCTAAACCAGTTCATGGTTGGAGAGTTCATAGTTCATAGTTATTCAACTTGGGTTAGATAAATCATTTACATGCTAAAAAAGTACCAAGTATTTTATTTCAAATTCAAGAACTTTAACAAAATATTATTTTAATATTACTTGATTTTTCAAATTATTTAACGTAAATTGAAAATGAATAAAAATAAACCATTGGCATAATTCTAAATGATAACATCCTGCCTAATGTTGTTTTTACCGGAAACCCACTAGTAATAAGAATGGACTCACAAATTCCGGCGCGACGATTTTCTCAATCCACACAAACCACATCCATAAACGAAGAACTATGATATAACATAAAGGCATATACAGTTTGCTGTATATGCTCTTTTTTTTGAATGAACACATTGAAAACTCAACCTCAGGTAAACAAAAAACCGAAGCCCAAACGGACTCCGGTTCTTCTATGGAAATAATATGTGATTAATCTGTCGGGTTTGCCTTTTATCTTGCCAATTTTACAAATCGTTTCACAGCCTGTACACCGTCATTGGTATGAAGCCTGATAAGGTACATACCTGCGGGTAAAGCGTGTGTGGGAATAGTCATTTCCCGGCTGACGATTTCCTGTTGCTGTAGTTGGTGTCCATTCATATCATATAACATGACTGTACCATTATGTTCTACATTTTCAATATCAATATCAATGCGAATAAAGTCCGTTGCAGGATTGGGATATAGTGTAAATGTTGCTATTTCCTCTTCCTCAACTTTATTGGCAGCACCACAATTATTGATATATTCAAAATAACCATTACACAATAAGTGTTCTGTCTCAAAATTGTAGCCCGATGTACACCAACTATCACCGATTCTAACGGCTGTACCGTAAGTTGAAGGCGCGTTGGTTTCAATAGTCTCTGCACCTACCGTAATATAATCTACATATAAGTTGTGGTCAATCTCACCCGCTATGTAGTAATCATTGGTGAAATATACACGCAACTGATTGATATTACCATATTTATTAAAGGTATAATCCTGCCATGCCGTACCGACATTTTCCCAAGTCTGCACATCCACGCCATTAATTTGTAAGACCATAATTTCTGCGCCTTCTCTACCCCTTGCGCGTATGGCGACCGGTGTACTGAAGTCGTATTGGAAATAGCCGTTACATGCCAATACTTCATTTTCAAAATTATAGCCTGCCTGACACCATTTATCACCAATTCGGACCGCAGTACCATAAGTAGATGGGTCGTCAGTTTGTATGGTTTTATCGGCTAAAGTAACATAATCTACTCTTAGATTTTCGTCAAAACTTATGCTTGGGTCATACCGCATACCAACAGCATGAACTCGGAATGACTGTACTTCACCATAGTAATTCATGGTATAATCTTGCCATGTTGCCGCTATATTTTCCCATGTAGCCACATCAACATCGTTGATTTCAAGTTTCATGGTTTCAGAGTCTTCATCACCTCTGGCACGTATCGTGACAGGCGAACCAAAAGAGTATTCAAGATAGCCATTACAAAATAATACCTCATTTTCAAAATCATAACCGGATTTGCAATAGCCCTCATCTGTTCTTACGGCAGTACCATAAGTAGAAGGCGCATTGGTTTCGATGGTTTGTGTGCCTACGGTCACATAATCTACATATAAATTATGGTCAATAACACCCTGTTCATATAGAGCATCCACAAGGTGTACCTGCAACTGATAGATACCGCCTTGATGCTTATAACCATAATCTGCCCAAGTATCCGAAACCGTATAAGTAGCCACATCTACACCATTAATATACAAGATCATAGTTTCGTCGCCTTCCCTACCTCTTGCACGTATCGTAACAGGTGTATTGCCTGTCGGCAAACATGTATTGCTACAATTCGGCAAATTACTGTCACCTTGCACAACTACATCGCCAAGATAAGTCGCACAATCTCCATTGCCCCACTGCGCCCATACGGGGTATGTTCCCGCAGCAAGTCCTGTATATTCATAAGTAACCAAATCATCTTGCGTATTTTGGTAAGATGCACCGCCATCAATGCTAAAGGAAATGCCTGTACGCGAAGGATGGTCAGGAAAACTTATCGTAATCGTGCCTTCAGATGTATTCGGACAAGTATTGGTGTGGGCAGTGGTGGCTTTCGGCGACTCATTCGTGCCAATGGTTTGAGTGCCGAGTGATACCTCACATTCGTTATTGCCCCATTTGACCCAACAATCGTAAGTGCCGGGAGCGAGGTCGGTAAAGGTGTATGTTCCGGTATCGTCACCTGTCCATTTGTAGGATACACCGCCATCAATACTGAATGCTATACCTGTACGCGATGGGTGGTCTGGAAATTCAAATATGATTTCACCTTCATCGCTACCTATACAAGCATTGTCTTTGGTAACAGTAGCCGTAGGTGCTTCATCATTTCCAATGGTAACGTTACCTAAATCTACCGGACAATCATCATTGCCCCAACGTACCCAACAGTTGTATGTTCCGGCAGCAATATTATCCAATTGTAAGGTCAAATCACTGTCTAAGACATTATGCGGATAAGTGACACCACCATCAATACTAAATTCAATATTGGTACGATTTGGTAGGTCTGTAAATTCAAATACGATACTTCCCAATGTACTTGTACCGCAGATGTCATAATCTTTTACAGTTACCTCCGGTGGGTCGTCCGTATAAATCATAGCATTGCCTAAGTCAGTAGGACACGAATCATCGCCCCACCTCACCCAAAGGTCGTAAGTACCAACTGCCAAGCCTGTAATGTCGAGCGTCAATACATCATCCGGTGTATAATAATCATAATTCAAGCCACCATCAATACTAAACTCAATACCCGTGCGGGTCGCGTGGTCAGGAAATTCAAGGCTAATCGTTCCCTGATTTGCACCGCTACAAGAGCTTGTTGTGCTAAAGGTAGCTTGCGGTCCGTTGGTTGCCATTATAGAGACATTTCCTAACGAATATGGGCATGAATCATCACCCCAACGCACCCATAAATCATAACTTCCTGTACCCAATCCGGAGATGGAATAGGTACCTACATCGTCTGTTGTATTGAAGGGATATGTGAGTCCATTGTCAATACTAAATTCGATATTCGTCCTGTTTGATGCATCAAGGAAAGAAATGGCAATACTTCCGTTATTTGCAGTACATGACGTTCCGCTTGGTACAACGTTATTCACTACGGCAGGTGTACAATTATTGGTACAGGCATAGTCCAACACTTTCGGATAATCCTCAATATCGACTATTGCCGTACCATCATTAGGTTGCCCGGAATTGAAAACCGTAAAGCGTTGGTTGATGCGAATATCGGGGTCGGCTTCGCCATCGACAAATTCCATTAAGGCTTTGCCGACCAAAATAAAATCGTTTTTATTTAATACGTAATTATTTGCCCCGCCATCCTCTTTCTGTAAAACGAGGTGCATAATACCACACTCGTCATCAGTGCTGATGGCTTGGTCAATCCAGTTGGCATTGGCTGCCTGATTGGAGGTGGAAGCATTGAACTCCGCCGGTGTGTAACCGACAAAATTCACTACCTCAGGGTCATAATTTAAAAAGAAAGTGGAACTGCCAATTTCAAAATTATTATTGGAAAAATCCGATGCCCGTACATAAATACCGACTTCGAGCCGATTGTTGCACAGATTATTTCCACCCAAAAACACCTTCGCTATCTGCCCGTAAGCATCCGCTACGGCAGTCAGCAAAAATATTTTTATTATAAAAATATATAAATATGTATTTTTCATTTTAATTAATTTTGGAGTGTTGATCTGTTGATCTGTTGTAGTGTTGAAGTTCGATGTGTTGACGTGCTTTGGTGTTGATGTGTTAGAATATTGATGTATTCGATATATTATATTTTAATGAAAATTTATTTTATAAATCCAACTTCTATATTTTATTTTTTTTATTATAAAAATTTCATTAATATTTTTTTAATAAAATTATAATAAAAAATATTTTTATTTACAATTATTTTTCAAATAATAATATATAAAAAAATAATTATACTATAAAAGTCAGGATATATTTTTTGGTTCTTTGACAATTTAGGTGATAAAATTATTTCTTTTTAATGTAAAAAACGGAGATAACTTGCTGATTATAAACCTATAAGGTTTTGAAAACCTTATAGGTTTGGGGCAGAGTTCCATTTCAAAAAGTATTACCACCCAAATTGTCAAAGAACCTATTTTTTTCATTAAAAAATATAATACATCAATACATCAACACTCCTACACATCAACACTCCAATACGTCAATACATCAACACTTCAACACCACAATACTTCAACACCACAACACAATAATCATCGTTTTAATAAATTGTGTACCACCGGATTACCGATTTTGCTTCGATTATCTTTCCACAGGTCATAATCCTGTGCATCGGTGATGCCATCGGCATTGAGGTCAGTGCTACGGTAGTCGGTCACGTTATTGGCACGTTTCCAAAGACTGTAATCGCCACTGTTAATCAATCCGTTTTGGTCCATATCTCCGGCTATCATGACATAAGTGCCGCCAATATTTTTCAACTGATTGACACCGGATACTTCGTTCATGGCAGTCGTGATGTCCATGTATTCATCTACACCTTGTTGGGCATCAATCGCACCTGTACGCAAGACACCGATATGCGAGCGGTGGAAGACCGCTATGCGGAAGGGTTCGGGATATAAGCCGCCGATTCCGACAAGCGGAGTTAAGGTTTCGGGGTCAATAATACGCCCATCGTTTCTCAATAAAACGGCTTTTCTATCGAGTACCAAATTGTCTTCCCGCCACAGTTCTATCAACACCCAATCCACAATATTTGAAGGAATATTGGCTACATATTCATCACCGAAATAGCTGTATCGCGTATCGCCGTAAGGCTGACGGTTGGGTAAGAGACCATTAGCGTTTAGGTCGGTACTCATGGTTCCGTTAGCTGAATCGTAGTAGCCTTCCAAGAATAATTTGAGGCTGATATTCATGGAAACAGCTTGTATTGGTTCAAAGTAACAGTTGGGGTCAACCCTTTGTGCTGTATCAATAACCGGAATATTTCTAAGTACCACGCTCGATGGTGTTTGAGAGAATGAAGCCAACAGTGCATCATCGCTCGCGCCCATCCAATCTTGCAAAATAGAACTGAATACCGAACGGTAATCGTTTTGAAGTTGCGAAGGTTGGGGTGCGCCTTGATTGTCTTTTTGTGTAATATTGATATTTTCGCCATATACGCCTGTATTGACGTTATCGCCTATCACAAACATGGACGAAACTGTACCGTGATCCGTACCTCTATTGCCATTTTGGATAATCTTGCGCCCAAACTCCGAAAAGACCACCGTAGTCACTTGCGAAGACTTGCCGAGTGCCTGCAAATCATCTTGAAAGGCTTTGATAGATTTACCCAAATCGTCAAGCAAGTTGGCATGTGTACCTGTGGTAGTATCGCCACTATTAACCATATTTACGTGGTTGTCCCAATTGCCTTTGCGTGCCATAAAGACTTTTGTTTTTGAACCGCCGGAAATAAATCGGGCAATGGTCTTTAATTGATTACCAAGATTTGAATTAGGATATGTTGCACTATTCGCTCCGGCATCAAATACGCTGGAAATACGCTCTGAATATACTTGCGTGCTTTTTTCGAGTACGGAAATATAATTGAGGAGTTCGCCGTGGTCAGAGTTGGGAAATTGCGAAATAGGCTCACCACTCAAACTGGAAATGATGTTGAAAAAACCTGCGGGGTCTTGCCCGCTCAGGTTAATTTCCAACTCATGTGCTTCGGTGGTGTGAAAACCCGTATTGGGCGTATCTCCCAAAATGATACCGAGCGGATCAACTTCTTCTCCAAAAGGCAAACCTCTATAGGTCGGATAGCGGTCTTTGAGGAAACGTCCTACCCAGCCTTCTTCTTCGTCATTATTAGAAATTGTACCGTCAATGCCTTTGAGCATAATATCTTCCGAAGCAAAGTGAGAACGATTGGGTACGTTATATCCGGTACGCTGCACGATGGACATTAAATCACTGTCGTACAAGTCTTTGAAGGCTTGCAGATTGGGATGCAAACCCAAATGACGATTCGTACCAATTAAACCATTATCTAATGTAATAAGTCTGTTTTGAGGAAGATGAATATTCGGACGCTCATTTTGATATGCTCCAAAATGATTCATCGGAACGGCAGTGTTGATAATATCATTTGCTCCTGCCAGATATATGATAACCAGCGACCTGTCGGCAAAATCGCAAGTAGCCGCAGGCACCACTGATGCCCCGAATGCCTTGAACCCAAATCCATTGAGAAACACAGGCGCGACTGCTCCCGCAAGTCCGGTTCTGATAAATTTTCTTCGTTTCATGATATATGTTTATTGTTTTATTGCTTTATGGTTTTATTGTTTTTTAATGAGATTTCTCAACAATAAAGCCATTCAACAATCAAGCAATGATTTTTAAAATGTTTGAAATTCGGGTGATGACATGATGGCATTATAGAGGTTTTCGATACCTACCCTGACATTTGAATCGTCACCATCGTTGAGATATGCCGCCCATGAAAAATACCAATTAATCGGGCTAAGTCCGCCGAGTAATTTGTTTTCAAAATAGTCGTATCTATCACCCGTAGGCATTTCGGAGAGTAAGTAAGTGAGCATGTCATCTACGAGTTTGGTGGCATTGGCTGCGCCTATCGGTGCAGGTACTGTACCCGGTCCGTTGGGGGTATCTACATTGTTTTCGACCCATTGTACCATGTCGCATTGGTAAGGAATATAACCGCTTGTATTGCGTCTTCTTCCCCTTCTAAAAGAAATCCCGTAGGTAAATCTTTCGTAAATGTAATTGGCACTAAACCAGTTTCTGGAATAGCCCGGTGGATCATAAAATCCGGGATAGCCCTCTACGGTGTTGGGTCCGCGAAAGTCAAAACCTACGTTTCTGAAATGCTCATTGAGTACATTATGCTGTCTGTTGCCTCCAAACAAATCTTCAAGGTCGGTATCTGAATTTTGAATATTCAGCAGGTTGGTGGAAGTGATGAACATTTCCAAAGGCGACTTCATTTTACCACCTACAATTTCGTTGGTGTTGTCATTGTCATCTTCATCATAAAAATGCTCACTTTTCAATAATCTTTTCAGTACATCGGCGTGTTGGTAGCCGTTGTTTTGCAGTTGAACGGCAAGCGGTTCGATGATGTCCGTTTCCACTTCAGCACTGATATTGTCCAACACAAAAAAGCGATACATTTTGCGGACATAAGCCCTCGCAGTTTCCAGTTGGTCAAATACCATTGTGATAAAATCGCCCAACTCTCTGTACATGTCACCCGCATTGTTAGCCCCGGTAATGGTCGTATTGCCAAAGGCAGCACTGAATGTTTTGTTGCCTGTATCGTGCTGATTGAAATTGGCATATCCCGACACGATTCCGGTCTCTCCATCTGAGCCACTATCCCTGTTTTTGAAGCCGGTCAATACCCTTGCAGCGGTAGAAATATCTGCCTCTGTATAATTGGTATAATTACCGACTGAAATAGTCTCGCCTTTTAGAATGGTAAATAATTCGAGAAACTCGCGGGCGTAGTTTTCATTTGGGCTATTTTTGTTATTTTGGTTGTTGTTCAGATAAGTCAACATATTATTGTTGAGGGTCATCTTGTTTGCCAGTTTTTTCAAGTCCTGAAAAGCCATAGCGTCCAACATTTGCCAATAATAATAATTATAACGGTAATTGGAATACAGATTGAACAAGGTGCTGAACCAGTTGATTAACTTCCACTTAACAGAAGTATCTGCGCTTGCCTCATATATCCGCCAAAATGCGATGGCATTATTACTGGGAAAAGAACCGATATTGTCTGCTTCACCTTGTCCGGCGTTGGTTGGTGAAAATATCGGATTGCCATTGCCCCAGTAGAGTGGTCCATTGGGATAAAGCGGCGTAGTCGGCAGGAAGAGCTCGTCCACTGCCTGTGTAGCCGTTTTGTTGGCAAAATCATCAATACGTGCAGGTGTTACATGGTAGGTAGCTCGCCGCAATAAATGCGCTGCCAACCTCTTACCAAGCGTACCTGACCTTTGGTTTAAAGAAGCCATTAGTTTAATAATAATTGTTAAATAATAATCAGATCACACTAAAAGTAGTGATGAGTAATTAGTTGATTAGTGATTAGTTTCTCAACCCGATAGCTATCAGATTTAAAACCAATTTGATAGTTATCAGATTAACTTAATCTCTATATCAATAAATTAAGAATCACATAAATATTTTTTTAAATTCATGAAAATCATTTTATAATTTATTTTATTTTAAAATAATAAAAAAATACATTTGTCTTAATATAACCTAATTGTTTAATAATAATCGTTTGAAAATATTTTTATAATAAAAATATTATTGATAAATATTCTACCTGTCCATACGAATGGACATGTAGATATTATCACATCAATGTTGTGTTAAGATATTGGAAACTCTGTTAGTGGAAGATCTAAGACATTGCCTTCTACTATTGGTTGATATTGAGAATGGTTGAGATAAGGTTCTATTTGGAGTGATAATATATAGACGTGAAGGTGGCTTAAATGGATGCACGTATTTTTTAAAAAATATTAAAAACACTGTAAATAACTGATAATCAAATTATTAAAACTATATTTTTTTTAAAAAAAATAAGGTAAATTATAATTAATCATCAAAAACATCTACAATATTAATATTTATTAGTATATTGCCAATGTGTTCGCCAAATTGGGTATTCAGTGTTTTTTGATTATTAATATAATTAAATTATAATTTGTATTTAATTAAAAATTAATTTTTTACAAAAATAAAAATAAATAAACTATTCACGTTCAATTTTTAGTTTGGCGAACACATTGATATTGCAAGCCTAAATATTTAAGTTTAAAAACGACATGAAACAAAACTTTAGAAAACGATTCGGGAAGTTGGTATTCATCCTGTTATCAGGATTTTTAGTATTTTTCATATTCAGATTAATGTATGGATACACTAAAACTACTGATGATAATCCAAGTCAAACCCAATTTTTTCAAAGCATTTCCAATATAAAAAAGAATTATGCTTCAAAAAAGTATGAAGTAAAATCTAAAAGCACCACATTATCTCCTGTAAAAGTGGACCAAAAATATGAAAAAGTAGCTGTGGTAAGTACGAAGTCAACTGAATTTGATAAAGAAGAAAAACAAGCGAGAGGTGAAGTTGACAAGTATGAGGGATTGATACAGTTTGAACAAAAAAGTGGCAATAAAGGATACCGCAAATTGAATTTATTGATTGGCGTTCCACCGGAAAACTTTGATGCACTTTACGAGAATCTTATAAAAATTGGTAAAATACAAGCTAAACAAATCACCAAAAAAGACAAAACCAATGAATACAAAGAGCTAAATGCGAAGAAAGCGTCACTGGAAAAAATAAGAAATTCACTCATTGATTTGAAATCAAAAGGCGGTAAAATAGAGGAGTATATGCAATTGGAAAATCGGATTTTAGAAATCGAACAACAATTGCAAGGATTAGGCGTAAGTCTTGGTGATTTTGATGATGAAAATGAATTTTGTACCGTTCAATTCTCGCTGATTGAAGGAAAAGAAACCAAAATAAGTTTTCTTCACAGGGTCAAAGTCGCACTCGAATGGACTATCAAATTCTACCTGCGAATGATGATGACCTTATTTTTTCTGACATTCTTTGCCTACTTATTTTTATCAGCAATAGAAAAATTAAAATTAATTGAACGAATTATCAACAGGGAAGATTGAATAACGAATGTTGAAATATACTGCTTTATGGTTAGATTGTTACATTGTTTTATTGTTGTATATAGCCATAATTAAATCACAAATAACTGTTTATCAACAATAAACAATGAAACATTTTTTAAAATAAAAAGTATAATTTTAAACCTAATACAGTATAACTACCGCGAATTATTCCTTCGTCATTCGATATTGCTTGTTCGATATTCAAAATTGTTATTAACCAACTAAGAACAAACTATGCATTACGTATTTCTCATACATGGTTCGGGCGATTTTCAGCCCGGCTGGTCGGCTACCCACGCACAGTTTCTGCACGATGCTGCACTTGAACACAGTGGCAAAAGTGAAACCGAAATCACCAACACCACTCAATACATTGAAGTCAATTATCAGCATTTGCTCAATGAGCGGCTCGATGCTCTCATCACAGGTGGCGAGACGCTCGGCAAGTTCAATGAGTGGCTCATTGGCATTGCCGATTCGCGCCGACGACGTGCGGAAAGCATTGACCTTGATGCGGAATTTGGCATTGGCAAAAAACTCGCTGCACTCAACAATGGCTTCCTGCTCGATTCCCTCGTTTATACCCGAAGCCCCGAAACGATTAACCATGTTTTGCTCTCCGTAGCGGAGCAAATCCTTAGCTTTATCGCCGACTCGCCAAGGCGTTCCCGCTTCTCTTTTTTGGGGCATGGCTTGGGTACAAAAGTGATTTTTGATTTTCTGCACCGCCTCTATTCTCCCGATGATGCCCCTGCCCTACCCCGTACTTCACACGCCCCGACCATCCCTTTCAGCGTATCGTCAAGCGGATTGCCTTCGCGCCATTCTATGCGGGTCAATGGCTTATACTTGGTCTCCAATGTAGCTCCGCTGCTTGGCTTGCTCGACCATACCAATTATGATATGAACCACTCTCATGTCCGTATTTTTAATGATAAAATATTTCCGGTACAGGAAGGTGTTGTGCGGGGTACTTATCGTATTTTTAATAATAAAATGGACCCAGTCGCACAAATAGGGCGCAGTCATCTTGTCAAATCAGGCATCTGTTCTGACCAGCTCCAACTGAACTATGCCAACCAATTTTGGATGCACGATTTGAAGAGTTATATTGAACATCCGCAAGTCTGCTTGTCGATGACAGAGGATGTACACAATTGTCGTATTGATGCTAAAAGCGATATTGTCGCTGCCTTCAATACTGCCAACCAACCCAAGCAAATTGCCGAAGGCATCACGATTAGTTTTGCCGAAAAAATTAAAGCAGATGCAGACGCAGGCAGATTCGCAGAGCGCGACGTGTTTATCGCTTTTATGAAAAGTTTATCCGAAAGTTTTGACGGCGGGCAACGGGCGGTGGACAGTAGAGACGTGGTATAGAATGCGGATTCGCGCAGATTGGACAGATAACACGGATTTTTTTCCGTCACAAAAGCGGCGGGTTTAAACCCGCCGCTTTTGTGACGGAGACAGAAAGACTTGCCTTGCATTTTGAAAATGCAAGGCAAGTTTCAGCAAATTTATTTTATTTCAAAAACGATTTCCAGTTCGTAAGAAATGGTCATAGCCGCAACGCCGCTGTTAGCTTCCGGATTGGCGGTGGAGTAAGCACTCATGCCTTGCGTATCTTTATTTGCTTTCACTTCTTTGACACTTATAATATTGCCCAGTTGCTTATCTAATGTATTGATAATCAGCTTGGCATTGGCTTTTGCATCTTCAACGGCAGCGACTCTTGTTTGTCGTTGGTAATCCTCCATATCGGTGTGGCGGACTTCGGCAATTCTAAATTCAGTGACTGCCCGCTCCAATAAACCGGTTTGCTCCAATGCCGCGATAACCTTCGCAATTTCATCGGCATTATACACACATATACTGACGGATTTGGATAAGGTGCGTTTGTGATAACGATGCTTGTTGCGGTCGTATTCTCTTGCCAAACGAACCGCCGAAAAAGTCATGTTTTTGTCCTTGACACCCGCCGAGTTGAGCGATTGTATGACAACTTTTTCAATATCCGTTATGGGTGTTTTTTTTGTTTGGTCGGGCAAATTCCAGTATTCGCTGTACGTAATGGCAATGATGATTTCGTTGGGCGATAATTGTGTGGAGGATTGACCGGTGACGGTGATGGTTTTTTGGTCTTGGGCATAAGCTTGTCCTGCTATGAAGTTGAAAACTACGGATAAAAATTAATTGCGTAAATTTATAGAAAATTTACGCTATGGAAAAATTTATAGACTTCATTACAGAAGCTGTTGAGTCGGCAGTGGTAGACCGTCGGTCAAAAAAAAACCTTAGAGAGTTGCT
>CALIZI010000018.1 GCA_938028705.1 uncultured Saprospiraceae bacterium
TCACTAAACCTTTGGCATGATTCATGTCCAAACCTAATATATCATGGCAAAACTGTTCTGCTTTAGTTTTATTCACAGATAACTACTAGCAATAGTTTTGCCTATTTTTTTTGAACGACTTTTCGTCCAAAGTCTAATTTAATAAAACTATGTTAATATGCAAGCGAAAATTTTATCTATTCTAATGGTCTTAATGACTATGACGTGGACGCTTTTTGCTCAAACGACTGCGTCTCGTGTGTATCAAATTATGCAAGACAACTGTGCCGGATGTCATAGTAATGCCGCTCCTGACGGAGGGCTTGATTTAGAAGGTGACGGCTCCGGTGTGGATGTTTATAATAATCTGTACGCTACTGCACCGTCTAATGCTCATGCCGCAGATGCCGGATACGAACTCATTTATCCCGGACGTGCAGACAAGAGCTATTTATTTAGGTTGATACAAGATGGCTTGGAGCCATTCATCGAACTGGATGCTGCCGAAATGGGCGCAACACCACATGACGATGCCGCTATCGGATTGACCGATGTAGAAAAAGAGCTGATTCGCCAATGGATTTTGTACGGAGCGCGATTTAGCGGTACTGCGGTAGATGAAAGTCTGTTGGAAGATTATTATACCACCGGAGGTATGGAGAGTTTTCCGAATGGTCGTCCGGCAGCACCTGACCCTTCGGAGGGATTTCAAGTCAAAATGGGTCCTTTCTTCCTCAAAGCGGGTTCGACAGGCGAGTTGGAGTATTTTCAAAAATATGAACTGGATAATGAAAATCCCATAGAAGTCACTCGTATTGAGAATCTTATGGATGGTAATTCTTCGCATCATTTTATTATGTACGATTATAATACCACAGCTTCGGCAGCGAATCAACAAGCGGGTTTGCGGCTCTATGCCGACCATTTTAACGTCGGACTTGTAGAAGCAGTGCAAGACCCTACGGACTTGAAACTACCTGAAGGCACTGCATTTTTCTGGGATGCTAATAAGGTGCTTGACCTCAATTCGCATTACATCAATTATCATAATGTACCTTACAAATCGGAAGTTTATGCCAATATTTATTATCAGGAATCAGGTACAGCGGCACAGGAAATGCACGCCGATTTGATTGTAAAAGGAGATATATGTATTCCAAACAACGGCGATATGTACAGTGCTACTCAAACGGTGGCTTATCCGGTAGGTGATATATATGTATGGGCATTATCGGGACATACGCACCAACTTGGTAGGGGCTACAAAATATGGACACGCGAAAATTTTGCAACAGGCGAATTGATTTATGATGCCGCTTGCTACAATGGCATACCGGGATGCGTATCGCCGAATTATGATTATCAGCACATCCCGTTTCGATATTTCGATAATCTGATGAAACTTAATATGAATATTTCGACAGGTCTGGTACACGAAGCTACATGGATTAATGATACGGACAATGTGGTGTGTTGGGGAGATACTTCGGATGATGAAATGATGGTGATGATTATCATGTTTTTGACTGATACAGATGGTGTAGTAACCGACGTGGAAAATCCCGAAGCAGAAATAGAAACGCTGACGGCTTATCCGAATCCGATGACGGAAAGTGCTGTTATTCCACTTCCGGCAAATGTCGGAACGGTGGATCTGCACCTTTATGATGTACTCGGCAATCAAATTCGCGCTATTCGTGGTATCAATGATGCTCAAATTCTCATAAATAGAGAAAATCTGGCAGCAGGAGTGTATGTTTATCGTATCGAAAATGAAGCCGGACAGGTCTTTTCAGGTAAATTACTGGTTCAATAAGTGGTAAAAAAGCATAAAAAATCGAAAAAAGTCGCTCTCAAAGAGAGTGACTTTTTTTATTAAGGGTCACTAAGAAATGCTTAAATTTTAACATAAAAAAGGTTGTTATTATGATTTTTTTTAATGCAAAAAACGCACAAAGAAGGTATATTTCAGCATTTCACAGCTTTTTGAAGTACACAAAATACCATAATTAAGAGTTTCTGTTAAATTTTTTCCGTACAAATTCATGTCACAATAGCACACAAACCACTTGGATTGTATGCTCGTCTTTGCTGCATATTGTAGCTGTAATCAACAAATAGCATATCGAGATAAAGTTTTAGTAGTGAATTTGATTACACACAAATACGGGTTTTCATAGTGGGTTTATAGTTTGTTTTTTGTTTTTTGTTCGAACCTCTGCAATGGCAGAGGTTCTTTTTTTTGCCCAAAGGTCAACAATCTTAGCTATCTTTGCTTTTATTGGTGTTGTTGTGTTGAAGTGTTGTTGTGTTGAAGTTCCGTCAGTATCAAACCTTGCATCATATCGAAACTCCAACACCACAACACCACAACACTCCAACACCACAACACTAATTAACTATGACAACTGAATTACCACTAATGGAGCATTTTTACACCATTCAAGGTGAGGGTGTTCATCAAGGAAAAGCTGCGGTGTTCATTCGTTTGGGCGGTTGTGATGTGGGCTGTGTATGGTGTGATGTTAAGGAATCTTGGGATGCCGAAAAACACCCTTTGACTACCGTAGATAACATCGTAACTACTGCTCAAAAATATCCTGCCCGACTTGCCGTCATCACCGGTGGCGAACCACTCATGTACGACCTGACTCACCTTTGCGAAGCATTACACCAAGCGGGCTTTACCCTCAATCTGGAAACATCCGGCGCATACCCGCTGACAGGGGAATGGGATTGGATTTGCTTTTCGCCAAAAAAATTTAAAGCACCACTACCCGAATGTGCTGCAAAAGCCCATGAATTAAAAGTCATTGTGTATAATAAACACGATTTTGAATGGGCAGAGCTACACGCCAAATTGGTCAATAAAGGCTGCATCTTGCTCTTACAACCCGAATGGGGGCGTGAAAAAGAAATGCTTCCGCTCATGGTCGATTACGTGAAAGCGCATCCGCAATGGCGTATTTCCCTTCAAACACATAAATATATGGATGTACCCTAAAATGCGATAATGCGTTAATGTTGAAATGCGTTAATGATTGTCGATTAACGCATTAGAACATTCAAAACAAAAATCGTCAAATCGTGTTCTTTACCTATAACAAACTAATCACTTTATAAACTCCATAAACTTTATAAACTAATTATGAATTTCCTTTTCTACACTTTAGTCACTTTAGCGGCTTATCTGATGATGGAATTTGTAGCATGGTTTGCTCATAAATATCTGATGCACGGGCTGTTATGGTCATGGCACGAAGACCACCACAAACCTCACGAAAAGGAGGGTTTTTTTGAAAAAAATGACCGCTTTTTTCTTGTTTTTGCAATACCGAGTGCGCTGTGTTACATCTTGGGTTCTACCTTTCCTTCGGTGTTCTTTTTGTTTTTTATTGGCGTAGGGATTTCGCTTTACGGATTGACGTATTTCCTGATACATGATGTCTATATACATCGTCGTTTTAAGTGGTTCAAACATTTGGACAATCCCTATTCGCGTGCCGTACTCCGTGCACATGGCACACATCACAGCAAACAAACCAAAGAAGATTGTGAATCTTTCGGTTTATTGGTGGTCGATAAAAAATTCTTTGGAAAAAGACAAAAAGACGTATCAATGAGTGAATGAGTGAATTTTGAATGAATGAATAATTTAATGCGTCAATGCGATAATGTTACAATGCGATAATGAGGAAAACATTGTCGCATTAACGCATTTCGACATTATCGCATTATAATTCATTCATTTTTCCCAAAAAATATACGATAAAATGAAACCTATATCTCCCAAAAAACGTATAGTTAAAACATTATTACAGTTAGTAAAATGTTAAAACTTCGTTTAAATCAATCTTTTTAACGAAAAAAGCCGTTATTTTATAGGCTTATTCATCGTTAAAAAATCCGGCATGGCAATGGAGACCAACAATTATCAACTTCTTATTCAGAAGCTTGACCAATTTATACGTAAATATTACGTCAACCAACTCATTCGCGGCATACTATACAGTATCGCGCTTATCTTAGCTTTATTCATCACGATTACAGTGTTGGAATACTTCATGTATTTCCCAACAGGTACGCGCAAAATATTGTTTTATTCCTTTATCGGGATTAGCAGCCTTGCACTTATCGGGTGGGTGTTGTTGCCTTTGGCGCGGTATCTGCGTTTGGGTCGCGTCATTTCGCATGAGCGGGCTGCCAATATTATCGGTGACCATTTTACGGAAGTCAAAGATAAATTGCTCAATATCCTTCAACTCAAAAAACAATCTGACGGCAATTCGGCACAAGCCGCATTGATCAATGCCAGTATTGACCAAAAAATCGGCGACCTCAAACCCGTTCCATTCAAGTCTGCCATTAACCTCAATCAAAATAAAAAATATCTCAAATACGCACTTCCTCCTTTGCTTTTATTATTTATTCTCCTCGTTGCCGCACCCACACTCATTACATCCGGTACAGAGCGATTAATTAAAAATAATGAAACATTTGAGCGTCCTGCACCCTTTACTTTTGCTGTGGAAAATGACGATATGACAGTGGTGCAATACGAAGATTTTGATATAAATGTACGTGTAAAACCCACCGAAACCGGCGCGATTCCGAATGAGGTTTTTATAGATGTTGACAATTATCAATATAAATTAATTCCTGACGAAAAAGACAGAACTCACTTTACTTATACTTTCCGAAAAATATCAAAAGATACCAAATTCAAACTGTTTTCAGGTGAATTTGAATCTAAAGGCTACGACATTGAAGTGCTGAAAAAACCCAATATCGTAGGCTTCGACATCAAACTTGATTATCCTTCTTATACGGGCAGAAAAGACGAAATGATTGCCAACATCGGTGATATTGTCGTTCCGGTAGGTACAAAAATGCGTTGGAATTTTACTTCTCAAAATACCGATGACATTGGGATGAAATTTTCCCGCGAAAAAGCATTATTACAAACAGAAAGAGCAGGTAGTCAGTCTTTTACGCTCAAGCGTCGTGCGCGAAAGGACGAGACCTATATGGTCTATGTCTCCAATCAATATCTTAAAAATGCGGATTCGGTAGGCTATTCCATTGCCGTTACACCCGACCTGTATCCTACGATTAATGTGGAGCGATTTGAAGATAGTACCGATAATCGAATGCTGTTTTTCGTAGGCGATGCTTCCGACGATTACGGTCTGCGCGACCTCACTTTTAATTACAGCCTTGCACCCGGTGACGGAAAAACACCCGCTACTGCGGAATCCATTATGCTGCAAAGCAAGCCCGGTACAGAAACCCAATATGACTATACTTGGGATTTGCTGCCTCTCGAACTCAAGCCCGGCGACGAACTCACTTATTATTTTGAAGTATTTGATAATGACAGAGTAAATGGTAGAAAATCTGCCCGTACCAATGTCATGAGTTATGCCATGCCGACTGTGGAAGAATTTGAAGAAAAAGAAGAAGAAAATAATGACGAAATCAAAAAAGACCTTGCCGAAACATTGGAAGAAGCACAAAAGCTACGTGAGGATATTGATCAGATGAAAAATAAAATGCTCCAAAAGAAAGAACTCAATTGGCAGGATAAAAAGGAGATTGAGAAAATGCTTGAACGCCAAAAAGAGATGCAGGAGCAGATGGAAAATGCCCAAGAAAATTTTAAAGAAAATCTGAAAAATCAGGAAGAATTTGAAGATACCAAAGAATCTATCCTTGAAAAACAGGAGAAATTGCAGCAGTTGTTTGACGAATTGATGAGTGAGGAAATGAAAGAGTTGATGAAGAAAATGGAGGAAATGCTCGACGAAATGACGCAAGAGGATGCACTCGAACAACTGGAAGAAATGGAATTGAGCGACGAAGAATTAGAGAAGGAACTTGACCGTATGCTCGAACTCTTCAAGGAAATGGAACTCGAACACCAACTCGAACAAACTGCCGAAAAACTTGAAGAACTTGCCAAAAAAGAGGAAGAACTCAGCGAGGAATCGAAAGAGGGCAAGAAGAGCAGCGACGAACTCAAAAAAGAGCAGGAAAAACTTGACGAAGAGTTTGAAAAAATAAAAGAGGAGATAGAGAAATTGGAGGAAATGAACAAGGAACTCGAATCGCCTAAGCACCTTGACGATATGGACGAACAATCCGAAGACATCGAAAAGGACATGGAGCAGAGTTCGGAGGAATTGAATAAAGGCGAAAAACAAAAAGCCGGAGAAAAACAAAAATCTGCTTCCGACAAAATGAAGGAAATGGCACAAGGCATGAAGGACATGATGCAGCAAGCCAACCAAGAGCAAATAGAGGAAGACTTGGAAGCATTGCGCCAATTATTGGAAAATCTCGTCACCCTCTCCTTCGATGAAGAAGAAACGATGGAAGATATCGGTGAAGCACAAATCAATACGCCACACTACGTTGCCCTCGTACAAAAGCAATACAAAATCAAAGACGATTTCAAAATCGTAGAAGATAGTTTACAGGCATTGAGCAAGCGTGTATTTGAGATAGAATCCTTTGTAACAGAGAAAGTTACAGAGGTCAAGCGCAATATCAAAGAAAGCCTTGAACACCTTGAAGAGCGCAAAACATCTAGTGCCACTACCCAACAACAGTACGCCATGACCGGTATGAACGACCTTGCTCTTATGTTGAGCGAAGTGATGAATCAGATGCAACAACAAATGGCGCAACAAAAATCCGGTGACCAGATGTGCGAAAAACCCGGCAACAAACCCGGCGGCAAAGGCAAGCCCTCTTTGAGTGGTATGCAACAGCAACTCAAAGACCAGATGACTGAAATGGAAAAGATGATGAAAGACGGCAAAAAGCCCGGTGGCAAAGGTGGTAAGGGTGGCAAAGAAGGCATGAGCAAAGAGTTTGCAGAAATGGCAGCCAAGCAAGCTGCGATTCGCAAAGAGTTGAAAAAAATGAACGACGAGCAGAAGCAGCAAGGCAAAGGCAGCAGCGGCGAACTCGAAAAACTCATGGAAGACATGAACGAAACCGAGACAGAACTTGTTAATAAGCGTCTAACCAATGAGATGCTCAAGCGTCAGCAAGAAATACTCACCCGACTCCTACAAGCAGAGGATGCCCAACGCCAACGCGAGTATGAGAAAAAACGCGAATCCAAGACCGCACAAGAACAGGAACGCAAAATGCCTCCCGAACTCGAACAGTACATCAAAAAACGCGAGGCTGAAATCGAAATGTACAAATCCGTATCTCCTGCCCTAAAACCCTACTACAAAACACTGGTAGAAGAATACTTTGATTCATTGAAAAAGAACAAATGACATAATGCTATAATGCGTTAATGCTACAATAATAATGAATGAGTGAATGAATTTTGAATGAATGAATATTATCGACATGATTCATTCATTTACTCATTCAACATTCATTCATTATCATTACCGCATTACAACATTACCGCATTAAAAAGGAACAACGAATGGTATTAACAATGGAAAAAAGAGGTAGCTACTTACTGGAACTCTCGTCAAATGCTAAAAACATTAGGAAAATAGAGCCTTATGTTGATGAAATCATGCGTAGCTACTGCCTGACCGAAGGCGTATATGGCAACATTCTTATATCACTCACCGAAGCCGTCACCAATGCCATCATACATGGCAACAGAGAAGATGAAAACAAAAAAGTCATGATATGTGTCAAAGATGTTAATGACCGCAATATCACCTTCCTTGTCAGCGACGAAGGCAGAGGCTTTGACCCCGACAAAATCCCCGACCCAACATCTGCCGAAAACATCCTCAAACTCGGTGGACGCGGCGTATTCCTCATGCGACAACTCTCCGACGGCGTAACCTTCGCCGACGAAGGCAGAACCGTTGAAATATATTTTAAACTTTGAAAGTGTTGTAGTATCGTAGTGTCGTGGTATTGTTGTTTTTATACCACAACACTACGACATCACAACACTACAACACCATGCTAACTTTCCACACAGAAGATATTGATTTTCAATTGGATAATACCGAAAAAATACAAGATTGGATTAGCCAAACCATTCAGGAAGAAGGCGGAACACTTAGTTTTATCAACTTCATTTTTTGTAGCGATACCTACCTACATCGTATCAACCTCGAATACCTCAAACACGATACCTACACCGACATTATCACCTTTCCTTATTCGAATGAAACGATAGAAAGCGACATCTTTATCAGCATAGACCGCATCCGTGAAAATGCTAAAACATTTGATGTGACCTTTCAAAAAGAACTGCATCGTGTGATGATACATGGCGTACTCCACCTACTTGGTTATGGTGATAAGACGGAGGAAGAACAACAAGCGATGAGAGATAAAGAAAATTTTTGGATAGGGAAAGTTGAACCGTTAAACAGGTAATTGGTTAATCAGGCTAACGTGAAATAGTGCTTTACATATAATATACTTACAAAATATAACTTCATATTCGCCTGATTAACCAATTACCTGTTCAACTGCTCAACCAAATCCATTTCCCGAAAAATACTTAACAAATCCCTCGCCGTAGCATCTTCCTCCACCTCAATTTTCTGCTCCCTCAACAACCACATTGCAGCCTCCCGTACAGGCACACTCGCATAATACCCGTCACGCGCATGATGCACATATTTGAGTACCATAAAAGCATTGAACCATTGAAAAAAACGCTGACGGAAGGTCAATTCATTGGCGGTGTGTTGGTGTATCTCATTTATTTTTTTATAAAAATTATTTTTTAATAAAAATTCACAAATACTAGGCGGGAGTTCGTCGATAAAACGCACTATATCCGTTTTACTATTTTTATAATATAATGAATTTATTTTTTGTATAAAAAATTGTAAATCAATAAATACATTAGGATGATAGGCAGTGTACTTCGCTCTCGTACTAATGAGGTCTCCAACTGCCTTCCCCGTACCAAAAGGCACACGATGCGAAGGGCGCGGAGAGGGAATGACTCGCGTAGCAATCAACTCCGAGAACTGACCATGCGGTATAAATTTTTGTAAAAAATAAAAATCCTCACCTGCCTTACGCCTGTTCATGCCGCCTTGTTTTTGGTAGGCATCGGCACGTACCGCCATACTTGAACCAATCGTTTGATAAGCATGAGGAAAGCCCGAAAATCGCAAAGCATGGACATAATATCGCAAGTACAATTCGTACTCCACAATCGCCTCATATACTTCTGCGGGATACGCTTCACCACTCGTCGGATGCTCAAAATAAATACTACAAGCCACTGTATCGTGCCTATCAAAATGCTGTTCTATTGCCTGCAAATAATTCGCATCGCAGCCCGAATCTGCATCAAAACAAGCCATCACACCCTGCGGATGTCCGACTGCCTCAAAACGCCGTACCGCTTCATCCATCCCTATCTTTCGTGCCAAGCCCACACCTGCATGTTTCTTTGGCATATCAGGATGATATAAAACAAAACACTGAAATCTATCATCCGTATGTTGAGTAATCCACGCTTCTAATTCCCTCACAGTCAAGGCATTCTGACGTTTCACCTCCGGCGCACTCATCTCCGAATCATTGACCACCACAATCACCTCTACCGCACATTCCGGCACATCACAATCGCGCAAAGCCTGTACACTCGCCACCGCATCAGGCTCATCATGGCAAGGAATCACCACCACAATCCCCAAATCCGGCTGCGGCATCGACTTGATTTGTGCCGGATACAAAGCATGTTTTTGTAAATAAGTCATGGAGGGAGAAAAGAGAAGAGAGTGTGAGAGTGAAGAGTGTAAAATTTGAAATCTTCTTTGAATCATACACTCGCCACTCTCACACTCTTTACTCTACACTCTCTACTCTACACTCTTTTTGAAATTTTATTATTAGAAATAGCTCTTTGTCGTGAACATTTGTGTCTGCCTTCATCGAAATTTCGTTTTTTGGCGTGTTTGGTAGCTCTGCCTTGTACACGCTTGCGCCACATTTTCCAACTGCTCAATTTCATGACTTCGCGCATCAGTTGAATGACATCCTTTTCGGGTACACCAAATTGATATTCAATAGCATCAAAGGGAGTGCGGTCTTCCCATGCCATTTCTATGATACGGTCAATATCTTGCTCACTCAATTTATATTTTTTTACTATATTCATTACGATACAAAACATCTATACAAGCCTTTTGTTTACTTCAAGCAATGTTTTAGTAACGGCTGTCTTTAGCTGCCGACGACCGCAAGGGAGCATTCACGTTAGCACAAATTATATCTATATTAAAGGTTTTACAAACCTTTTCTCCGATAGCTATCGGAGCTAAAGACAGCCGCTACTGCACCCTTTCGAATACTCAAACATGAAAAAAGAACATTTACCGGAAAAAATTTGTGTGGTGTGTAAGCGACCTTTCAAGTGGCGAAAGAAGTGGGCGCGGGATTGGGAGCAGGTCAGGTATTGCAGTGAGCGTTGTAAACGAAATAAAAAAAGTATAACAGACGAATGAAAAAAACTTTACGATTGATACTTGGCGACCAACTGAACCACCAACATTCGTGGTTTGAGAAAGTGGATAATGATGTGGTCTATGTGATGATGGAAATGCGACAAGAAACGGATTATGCCTTGCATCACATTCAGAAAGTCGTGGCGTTTTTTGCAGCAATGGAAACCTTTACCGAAGATTTGAGAAGGGGCGGGCATCAGGTCATTCATTGGCAATTGGACGATGCGGATAATCAACAAAATCTGACGAATAATTTAAATTTTATTATTCAAAAAAATAAAATAACTCATTTTGAATATCAATTGCCGGACGAATATCGTTTGGATGAACAATTAAAATCATTTTGTAAAGAAATTTCGATTACGCATAAAGTGTTTGATACAGAGCATTTTATGAGTACAAGATATGAGTTAGCTGATTTTTTTGAAGGTAAAAAAACATACCTGATGGAGTCTTTTTACCGAAATATCAGGAAGCGATATGGACTGATGATGGATGGCGATAAACCGCTGACGGGTAAGTGGAATTATGATGCAGAAAACCGGAAAAAACTCCCGAAAGACCACGTTCCCCTTGCGCCTTTGCTCTTTCAAAAAGATGTATCTGCGATTCATCAGCGCATCTTAACGGCTGGTGTGAAAACGATAGGAAATATTGATGAAAAAAACTTCATTTGGGCGACAAACCGCGAAGAATCTCTGCAAATACTCGATTTTTTTATCAAAAATTGTCTGCCCTTTTTCGGCACCTATCAAGATGCGATGACTCCGCATTCTTGGGCGTTGTATCATTCGCGGCTGTCATTTAGTATCAATGTAAAACTGCTATCGCCGCTTGAAGTCGTAGAAGCGGCAATCGCACATTGGGAAGCACACCAAGCGGAGATTTCAATAGCGCAAATTGAGGGCTTTGTGCGTCAGATTATCGGTTGGCGCGAGTATATGCGCGGCGTGTATTGGGCGCAAATGCCGGACTTTGCCAAAATGAATTTTTTGGAGCATGACCGCAAGCTGCCTGCTTATTTCTGGACGGGCGAAACGAAGATGAATTGTATGAAACATGCCATTGGTCAGTCATTGGAGTATGCCTATGCCCACCACATTCAGCGGCTTATGGTGACGGGCAATTTTGCTTTGCTCGCAGGTGTACATCCCGACGAGCTAGATGCTTGGTACTTAGGGATTTACATTGATGCGATAGAGTGGGTAGAGGTGACAAATACACGCGGAATGTCGCAATTTGCCGATGGTGGTTTGGTGGGTACAAAGCCTTACGTTTCATCGGCAAATTATATTCATAAAATGAGTCATTATTGTAATACTTGTTTTTATAATAAAAAAGAAAAAACGGGTGAAAAAGCCTGTCCGTTCAATAGCTTGTATTGGGATTTTTATGATAGGCACCGCGATAAATTAGAGAAAAATCCGCGCATCGGTATGGCATACAGATTGTGGAATAAAATGGAAGGAGAAAAGAAAGCAGCCATTCTGGAACAAGCCAAAAAGCACCTTGAAAATATCGAAAATCTTTGATGAAGGGTCGGCGGTTTATTGGTCCGCAGTCGGCTGTCAGACGTGAAATTTGTACATTATCAGCGGACTGCGGACTGACAAAGCACTGACGAATATTCACAAAAACTTACAATTATTTTACATCTATTGCGAACTTTTTAGGCAATTATTGCGTCTTAATAGTGAATTGCCACATTAAATATGCCAATTTTTAACTTCAAGATAACTTCTTACACCATTGATTGCATCTATCTATTACTATTAACTGCATTCAAATTGAACTCACTTTAAATAATTGCTTTGAATTGCCAATTATTAACAACTTTGCATTTATGTTATATAAAAAATAAATAAAGGTGTTTGAAAAATAAATAAATTATAAAATAGTTTTAAATAAAAAAAATATATTTGAGTATAAAAAAATTCTGTTGTGTCCACTGATAAGCCAATAAACCTGTAATTTACTCAACCATTACTTATATTTGTGACCATGCCTGACAATAATGTACATAAAAACGATGTTCACACGACGGATTTTGATAAAGTCCTGCGTGCAGAGCATAAGTATATTGAAGAGCGGCGTAAGCGTGTCCATATTACAGAAGAAGAAAAAGTAGAGGGCTTGTGGGGTATCAGTTTTTCTAATGGTGGTGCGCGGGCATCTACCTTGATGTTGGGCGTATTGCGTCGCTTGATGTCGGAAGACCTCTTCCGGCGCATTGACTATATGAGTGCGGTGGGGGGCAGTAGTTTTATGGCGGCGGCGTTTGCTTCTTTGCTCTCCGGCGAAAAATCGACGGATAAAAAAGGACGCTTCGGTACACGCCCGCATAATTCTCCCTTTTTGCCCGGTGCCAACGAAGCCGGCAAAGGCAAGGGCGTAACACCCGAAATGCAACTTGCACACTTCCGCAAACGCATCAAAGACATTCCGCCGCATTTCTGGAAACACATCGGTGGTGGTACGAAAGGCTTATTTGGGATTGCTTTTTCGGGAGCTTTTTATGCCTTTCTGGTCTTGCTTTTGATACTCATGGGCTGGATGTCTTTACATCATATTTATTTTTATTGGATTTCGAGCTATTCCGGCGATTTATTTCAAAATTTTATTATCAATAATAAAACCACGCACATTAGCCAATGGGAAGGTACGGGCGGTGCTTTTAGTTTTGTCGATGGAGTGATTAAGATGTTTGTGGATGTGGTGATGCTGTCAACAAGCCCACGCGGTTTGTTGGTCGGAGCGGCTACGGCGGTCTTTGGGGCTTTGTCTAGTCTTGGCTTCTTTTTTATGTATCTCCGTCCGGCTTTGAAAATTGAGCGCAGGCGCGATGTACACATTGAGGTCAAGGTCAAGCAGTTTTATTACTTTGGTTTTGCGCTGACCTATTTTAGTCTGCTCATATTTGGTACTGTGATTCATTTTTATGATAATGACATCGAATACCAACTTGCATTTTCCGTTCCTGTTTTCTTGACGGCAGGTATTTTTTTCAGTGGGCTGATTTATGGTTTTGCTACACGAATACAATATAAAGGTGACGATAATCGTCGTGCCTTAATGTCCGAAATCAGCACTGCCGGATTTTGGATGCTGTTAGCTTCCGTTGGCTTTCCTCTTTTATTAACTACCTTATTACTGACTGGTGGTTGGCTGACGTTTTTCATATCTATTGTGTTTTTCGCTATTGGTACTCGCTTGGTATTTAATCGAATACCAAGACTTGGGCAAATAAAATCATTGCGCTGGTACGGTAATTTATTACCTAATTTTTTCATTGGTTTTTCTATCATATTGATTTTTGCTTCTATGGGTAAACTCATCTTTACCTTAGCACAGACAGGCACAGGGTACAACTATTTTTGGTTCATCGCCGGATGTGTCATACCTGCCCTGATGTTGATGGCATTTGCCTATTTTGTCAGAAAAAATCGCGATAATTTGCATAGTTATTTTAAAAATAAAAAAAGTGAAATTTATTTAAATACAGATACACTGAATAATCAGCATCAAGCCCGAACAGATGCTGAAATGATGTTAAAAAATATAGGTCGGGATAATTTTTACGCGCCTTATTTACTGCTCAATGCGGCTTTGAATGTTCATACTTCTGCCAGTCCGAATACGAGAAGATTACGCGCCATACCTTTCTTTTTTTCCAAACATTATGTAGGGTCGGAAAAGACGGGTTATGTAAAAACAGAAAATTATCACGGTGGCAAAACAAGCCTTGCCGAAGCGATGATGACCGCCGCCGGAAACTATCATTCCGGCATGGGGATTCATGGATTTTATGCTCAGGCGTTTTTGTTTACCCTGCTCAATTTGCGTTTGGGGAGTTGGATGCGAAATCCTTGGTATTATCGTTATGAGAAGCCCGAACACTCGCGGGGCAGCAATAAATTTATCAATTTTTTGCGGGAATACCTCAACCGTTTTTCTACCCGCGCTTTGCACGTCAATGTATCGAGTGGCATACATACGGGCGACCATTGGGGACTGACTGCCCTGCTTCGCCGCCAATGTGAAAATATTATTCTGTGCGATTTCAGAAGCCTCGACGACCTCATCCCCGGCGAACTGAACATCGTGGATATACGTGCCATAGCTGCCAAAAACAGAGCAGCCATAGGTGATGTGGAAGTAGAAGCATTTGCACCGCAACCGGATAAAAACGGACTTTGCAAATCCAATGTCGTCAGTTGCAGATTGACCTATGAAAACGGCAAACAAGGGCGTTTGTACTACATCAAACTCGCTATGAGTGAGGCATTGCCCGATAGCATTCTGGATTATCAGGCAACGCACCCTAAGTTTCCTTTTGTGTTTACCTCCAATTTGCAAGAGTCTGATTTACAGTTCAATTCGTTTGTACAACTTGGCGAGAGCATGGCTGCACAATTTGTTGAACTCCAGAAACACAACGAAATTGATGATATGGACGCGATGTTGCGTGACCGTATCCGCCAACTCGAAAAACAGGAAGAATTGCACAATCTTGACCTCAAGGGCTTGTTCAAACAAGAGGAAATTCTTATCAAAAAACTCAATACTTTTCGGGAGCGGTATTATGTAACTTCCGATATTGGTGAGAAATTTGAACTGGAACACGAGATTGAAAAAATAGAGGACGAACTCCAAATCGTGCGCGATGAGATTCAAGAAAAACAGGAGTTGAGTAAGCAGATAGAATAATTTGGATAAACACATTAAAATGCTTAAATTGAGGTAAAAATGCAGGATAATGAATGTAAAAATTAATCAATATAATAATGAAATCAAATTGAATAGTAAGTTGATTCATACCTTACCCAATGAATTATTGTCCTTGCAAACCGCCATTGAGCAATCTAAATATATACTTGACTTGAAAGAAAATTGGGATGATGAAGGTGCAGAAGCATATACGGAGGAGACATGGATAAAAGCCATTTCTTTTTTGTGCGAATTTTCAATTGATACGTTTAAAATATTCGGAAAAACACCTATCACACCAAAAGTTTATCATGGACCGGATGGGAGTATTGACATATTGTGGAAAACAAAAGATATTAATCTCTTACTCAATATTCCAAAAGATGACCAACCTGCCACTTTTTCAGGTGAAAATTCGCTTGGACAAGAATACGAAGGCAGTTTGAATATCGAAAATTACAGCCTGTCTTTTTTGCCACATCCTTTCTAATGCTATAATTTGTGATGTATAATTTTCGCAATTTAATACCATGAACATCCAACAAGCCTACAATCAATGGTCAACTCAATACGATATCAACGATAATAAAACAAGAGACTTGGAAGGTATTGCGTTTAAAGCTATAATGGGCGATTTGACCTTTGAGTGTGGCTTGGAAATTGGATGTGGTACGGGCAAAAATACGCTTTGGCTACAATCAAAAGTACAAAGCTTGATTGCTGTTGATTTTTCGGATAAAATGTTGGAAAAAGCCAAACAAAAAATCACTTCCGGTCATGTCCAATTTGTGCAGGCAGATATTAAAGAAGATTGGAATTTTGTGACACAATCGGTTGATTTAGTGACCTTTAGCCTTGTCTTGGAGCATATTGAGGATTTGGATATGATTTTTCAAAAAACAGCTAAAGTCCTCCAACCGGGCGGTTACGTATATATCGGCGAATTGCATCCCTTTAAGCAATACAGCGGCTCCAAAGCCAGATTTGAAACCAAAAACGGAACGCAGATTTTGACTTGTTTTGACCACCATATATCGGATTTTATAACATCCGCATTCAAATATAATTTTGAACTCATTGCCCTCAATGAGTTTTTTGATAATAATGACAAAACGACCCTTCCGCGAATTTTGACGCTTTTATTAAAAAAAGAAAATCATACCACTAAGAATTGAAAACCATCGTACTCATCACCTGTGTAGCCCCCAAGCAGCACTCAAAAAGTGCTGCAAAACAGATGTACACAGGTGAGTTATTTGACCGATTAATGGCTTATGCCGGATCTTTGAAGCCGGATAAAACATTCATCTTATCCGGCAAATATGGCTTGTTGCATTTGGATGACATCATTGAGTATTATGATATTAATTTGAATGAATGTAGTGAAAAAGAGCTAAAAGAGTGGTCGGATAGGGTGCTTCAAAAACTGATGCAAGAATGTGATATACAGCGAGATAAATTTATTTTTTTGACCAACAAAACATATCGAAAATACTTGGTCAGGCAAATCAAGCACGTTGAAATACCTTTTTATATAAAGTAAAATTCAAGCAACATATACAATGGATGGCGAACAACTTGCCACATTCTCTATATCCAAATTAAGAATCCGTATTTGCCGTCTTTTATTCAGCCTGAATGTTCGTTTTTTGCAGCCCCACAGATATATCGCGCCCGTCACCAATGCCGTCAAACCAATCGCTATTCCGCCAATCGTAAATACACTGCCGAAGAAAACAGCATCAGCAATTCCGATACCAAGAAAAGACCCGCCAAAAACAAATAACTTTGCGCCGAGTATCGTCCGTCTTTCATCTTGCCGGAGTACTTGAATTTCGACAATATCACTCACCAAGACTTCGCCTTTGGGCAAGATAATTTTACCTGCCTTTTCATCCAAATCTATGATAGGCAATACATAAAATTTATCATCGCCTTTCACCCTAAACCGCAGCTCATCACCAATCCCAAATCGCATGGCTTTCTCTTTACCAAACATATCCATTTGAATAAATTTTTGGGCATCCACAGTACAAATGCACAACAAGCAACTACACATCAGAAGAATAAAAATACGCATATTATCTTGACAATGTTAAATTAAATTTTTATTAAATATAAATAAGGTGCTTCGTTCTGAATTTGACCTAAAACTTGTCAGACATTTTGAAAATGTCAGACAAGTTTTAGGTCAAATTCAGCGCAGATTTCCTATTTCAAACAAAG